>JAQXHB010000095.1 GCA_029007015.1 Bacillota bacterium
GCCCTTGTACGCTTTCAGTTCGCTGAGCATGAGCGGAACATCCACTTCCGGGGTGTCGACATATTCCTTTTCGTTTGTTACTATTTTAAGCGGAACATAGGAAATGCCCTGCCTGATATTGCTGCAAATATTTGCCGAGCAGTCGGTTACCAGTTTGATTTTCATTTGCCGTGCCTCCGTTTTCAACACTCGCCGGCCGTTATGTGCGATAAATAATCGCAATCATGTTGGGGCCGGTGTTGATGGAGATAATGCACCCAACCGGATAATCCACCATCGGCGGCATTTCAAGTGCCTGCTCGCACGCCTCTTTGAATTGGCCGTAAACCTCGCTGTTGTTGCCGTAAACGAGGGCGTAGTTGGTACCGGGCTTGCGCTCCTGCAAGCACTTGTTTATAAGTTCGGATATCGCCTTGTGTTCACCGCGCACCTTAGAAAGTATCTTGGCCTCGCCGTCCTCAAAGGTTATCATCGGCTTGAGTCCCAGTGCATCACCCACAAACGCCGCGGCCGGAGAAACGCGGCCCGACTTTTTAACGCACTTCAAATCGAGCGGCACAAACATCGGGCGGGCGTGTTCGAGCCACTCGGTGATATGGTCGATAATCTCTGCGACAGAGGCACCCTCGGCAACCATCTGTGCGCCCTCAACAACCGGTATGCCGTAGGCCATACTGTATGTCGTCGAGTCTATGAGGTGTATGTTCAGTCCGCAGTCGGGGTGCTCCTCAAGGAACATATCCCTGGCCATAACTCCCGCCTGATAGGTGCCGGAGCCTTTGGAATTGATGGTTACATGGATAAGGTCGGTGTATCCGAGTTCAAGCGTTTGCTCAAACAGTTCGGTATACAGCGTCATTGCAACCTGAGACGAGACGGGCAGTTCGGTGGCCGCGTCGAGTATTTTGTAAAACTCCTGCGGCTGTATATCAATGCCGTCTCGGTACTCCTTGCCCTCGGTCAAAATGGTCAGCGGCAATACGGTAATATTCCACTTTTCACACAGTTGCTTTGGAATATCGGCTGTAGAATCGGTCGAAATTCTGATTTTCATATTATCTCCCTTTAAAAATACATCTTGATTTGGGAATTTTACTGTGTTAGTATTACAACAACACACAGCACAAATTGCAACAATTGTTGCATATTGCATTATAAATCATTTTGCGTCAAGATACAAGTGTTTATTTTTCATGCACCCCATTTTCGGCTGTGAAATTATATCAGAAAGGCAGGTCGCGGCCTGTGAGCGGCAACAAAAAAACTAAAAAATCCCTCAAAGAGCGCATATCCGACGCGCTGATAAACCTGATGAGTGAAAAGGAATTTTCAAAAATCACCATTAACGAAATTACCGACGCCGCCGGTGTCAACCGCTCAACATGGTTCCGTAACTTTGCCTCCAAGGGCGAGGCGCTCACTTTCAAGATAGTTCAACTTTGGTACCGTTGGTCGGACGAGCACCAACTCAACCGCGCAAAATACACCGTATACAACGCAAGGGAATTTTTCAACTTTGTATATGAATACCGCTGTTTTATCAAGCAGGTGCTCGATTTGGGTCTGCAATCTACGGTGTACGAGGCGTTTTGCGAGGTCATGAAGCCGCAGTTCAGCACCGGCGCCGCCGAGTGCTACCGCAGCCGTCTTTACTCATACGGGCTGTTCGGCCTGCTCGGTGAATGGAACAACAGGGGTTACAGCGAAACGCCCGACGAAATGGTAAGCTATTACAACAAAATGATGGGCATAGCGTAAAAATGCCCCGCCGCAGACGGACGCGCCGCTCAAGGTGTGTCGGGCCGACACTTTTACGGGCGAAAATTGTTGAATTTTTTTAGACCGCAATATTGACAAAACGAGCAGTGCCGTGTTATAATCAACGCGTTTGATAATCGTTTTAAAATAGTCTTTAAAGTAATTATCGCGGACCACTCCTTTAGGGGAGTCAAGGCCAGACGGACAGCCGGGTCCAATGCCGATTGGCGGCCTTTGTGCGGCCTTATTGATTGAGTTAAAAGCTCAATTTTATAAGTTGGTTACTTTATAACCGAAATGTACCCTGTGTACAAACTTGTGAAATGGTCAATAAGAGTAGTAAAAGTGTGTAATTGCTATATAGACTCTTTAAAGCAGTTCTCTCAAAGCAGAGTCACGCCCGTCGCGTTTGAATTGTCGGCTCTGTTTGCGGCAACGGCCGCAGGATAACTGAAAACTATTTACGCAGGTTGTGTACACAGCCTGCGTTTTATTTTTTCCTTTAGAGAGGATTTGGCTTATGAAGGACAGACAGTACAGTATGGACCAGGAGCGTGCGCCCATCTACGAGGCTTTGGAGAAGTTTCGTCAGATGCGTGTCGTTCCGTTTGATGTGCCGGGGCACAAGCGCGGACGCGGCAACCCCGAACTATCGGCGTTTCTCGGCGAGCGATGCGTCGGTGTCGATGTCAACAGCATGAAGCCGCTGGATAACCTGTGCCAGCCCATATCTGTCATCAGAGAGGCTGAGGCGCTGGCGGCCGACGCCTTTATGGCTCACCACGCCTTTTTGATGGTCGGCGGCACGACCAGCGCCGTGCAAAGCATGGTGCTGACGGCGTGCAAGCGCGGAGATGAAATAATACTGCCCAGAAACGTACACCGCAGCGTTATTAACGCGCTGGTACTGTGCGGTGCAATACCGGTTTATGTCAATCCCGAGGTTGACCAGAAACTGGGCATCTCGCTCGGCATGAAACGCTCCGAGGTGCAAAAGGCCATAGACCAGCACCCCAACGCCGTTGCCGTGCTGGTTAACAACCCTACCTACTACGGCATATGTTCCGACCTGAAAGCCATCGTTGACATGGCGCACAAGGCCGGTATGCTCTGCCTGGTCGACGAGGCGCACGGCACCCACTTCTACTTTGGCGAGAATTTTCCCGTCTCGGCCATGGAGGCCGGCGCCGATATGGCGGCCGTCTCCATGCACAAAAGCGGAGGCAGTTTGACACAGTCCAGCCTCTTGCTGACGGGGTCGAAAATACGCACCGACTATGTCCGCCAGATAATCAATCTGACCCAGACGACATCGGGCAGTTACCTTTTGACCTCCAGTTTGGACATCAGCCGCAGAAACCTTGCTCTGCGCGGCCGCAGAATCTTTAATCAGGTGGCCGAAATGGCCGAATATGCGCGCAAAGAGATAAATCTCATAGGCGGATATTTTGCCTTTGGCAGAGAAATGATAAACAATGACTCGGTCTTTGACTTTGATGTGACCAAACTGAGCGTCCACACGCGCGACATCGGTCTGGCCGGCATCGAGGTGTACGACCTGCTGCGCGACGAATACGATATCCAAATCGAATTCGGTGACATCGGAAACATACTGGCATATGTGTCGCTGGGCGACCGCTCGGAGGATGTTGAGCGGCTGGTCAGCGCGTTGGCCGAGATTAGGCGCCGCTTCCAGACCGACGGCTCCGGCCTGTTAAACCAGGAATACATCGCGCCGACGGTCATATACAGCCCGCAAGAGGCATTTTACGCAGAGAAAGAGAGTATTCCTCTGCGGCAGACAAGCGGACGCATATGCAGTGAATTTGTAATGTGCTATCCGCCCGGCATACCGATACTCGCACCGGGTGAGAAAATCACCGACGAGATACTCGACTACATTGAATACGCCAAGGTAAAGGGTTGCAATATGACCGGTACAGAGGACCCGCTCATCCTGCGGCTGAATGTAGTTAAATAATAATTTTTCATTTTAAACACATCCCTTTTTTCAGGAGGTTGCCAGATGGAATTTTGGTTCAGTGAATTTCACACGCCCGATGTCAAACACAGCATACGGGTTAACAAGCACCTTTACACAGCGCAGAGCGAATTTCAGCGCATAGACATATTCGACACGCCCGAATTTGGCAAAATGCTGGTGCTGGGCGGCAATGTAATGCTGACCGAGCGCGACGAGTTCATTTACGACGAGATGATAACGCATGTGCCCATGGCGGTACACCCAAACGCACGCAACATTTTGGTCATCGGTGCCGGCGACGGCGGCGTTGTGCGCGAACTGACCCGCTACGACTGTGTTGAAAGCATCGAGTTGGTCGAACTTGACCCGATGGTGGTCGATGCGTGCCGCGCTTATTTGCCGGAAAATGCCTGCCGGCTGGATGACCCGCGCGTGAGCATCACATTCGGCAGTGCGCTGAAATATGTCAGGCAGTTCAACAAAAAATACGACCTTATCATCGTCGACTCGACCGATCCGTTTGGCCCGTCAGAGGCGCTGTTCACCAAGGAATTTTACGGCAACTGCTGTAACGCGCTCAAGGATGACGGTATTTTGGTCAATCAGCAGGGCAGTCCTTTTTATAAGGAGGACGCAGAGGCCATGCGGCGCAGTCACAAGCGAATAGTCGATACCTTTCCGATTAGCCGCGTATATCAGGCGCACATTCCCACCTATGCCGCCGGCTACTGGCTGTTCGGATTTGCCAGCAAAAAGTATCACCCGGTTGACGATTTGGACGCGGCGCGGTGGGAGGCACGCAAACTAAAAACCAAGTACTACACCACTCGTTTGCACACCGGCGCATTCTTTTTGCCGTCCTTTCTTGAAGAAATGCTTTTGAGTGTGGAGGGTTCATATGCTGACTCCAAATATTGAGACATTCATCGCCTGCGACAGCGCTTATGACGAGGCACGCGCGGTACTGTTCGGTGCTCCGTTTGACTCAACCACCAGTTATCGGCCGGGCGCCCGATTCGGCCCGCCCGCCATTCGCCACGAGAGTTACGGGCTCGAAACATACAGCCCCTATCAGGGGCTTGATTTGACCGATTTCGCCGTATTTGATTCGGGCGATTTGGAGTTGCCGTTTGGCCGCCCCGACGAGGCGCTCGATGCCATTGAGGAGCGCGCCTGCGTCATACTGCAGGATAACAAGTTTCCCCTGCTCATCGGCGGCGAGCACTTGGTCACGCTGGGCGCGGTGCGCGCGGCTGTGAGGAAGTATCCCGATATGCACATCATACATTTTGATGCCCACGCCGACCTGAGAGATGACTATCTCGGCGTTAAACTGAGCCACGCGTGTGTCATTCGCCGCTGTCACGAACTGACCGGCGACGGCAGAATACATCAGTTTTGCATACGCAGCGGCGACAAAGCAGAGTTTGAGTTTGCCGAGCGGCACACCTGCATGCACCCCTTCTCATTCGACCGGCTGACACAGACGGTGGCCCAACTGAAGGAGTCGCGGGTGCCGATATACTTTACAATTGACCTCGACTGCCTCGACCCGTCCGCCTTTCCCGGCACGGGGACTCCCGAGGCCGGCGGCGTCCTGTTTAATCAATTGCTCGATGCCATACGCGAGGTTTGCACCCTCAATATAATCGGCGCCGACATAAACGAACTGGCGCCCATGCTTGACCAAAGCGGTGTGTCCACAGCAACGGCATGCAAGGTGCTGCGCGAACTGCTGTTGGCCGTTTTGAGCAAAAATAAGTGAGAGACAAATTTACCTATAAAAGGAGCAATATCATGAGCAGAGTATTAGTAATCGGCTGCGGAGGCGTCGCCTCTGTCGCCATTCACAAATGTTGTCAGGTAAGCGAGGTATTTACCGAGTTGTGCATTGCCAGCCGCACCAAGTCAAAGTGCGACAAGTTGGCGGCCGAACTGGCGCCGCTGACCGACACGGTCATCACCACAGCGCAAGTTGACGCCGATGACACCAATCAGGTAATCGACCTGATAAATTCATACAAGCCCGATTTGGTAATGAACATCGCCCTGCCATATCAGGATCTGACCATCATGGACGCCTGTCTGGCCTGCGGCGTAAACTACATGGACACTGCCAACTATGAGCCGGAGAACACCGACGACCCCGAGTGGCGCAAAATATACGAAAAGCGGTGCAAAGAAGCCGGCTTCTCGGCCTACTTTGATTACAGTTGGCAGTGGGCATACCGAGAGAAATTTGAAAAGGCCGGTCTGACCGCACTGCTTGGCTGCGGATTTGACCCGGGCGTCACCCAAGCCTACTGTGCATATGCCAAGAAGCATAAATTTGACACTATCGACACCATCGACATACTCGACTGCAACGGCGGCGACCACGGTTACGCCTTTGCAACCAACTTCAACCCCGAGGTCAACCTGCGCGAAGTAAGCGCCCCCGGCAGTTACTGGGAGAACGGTCACTGGGTCGAGATACCGGCCATGAGCATCAAGCGCGAGTACGACTTTGACCAGGTGGGCAGAAAGGACATGTATCTGCTCCATCATGAGGAAATCGAGTCGCTGGCCATCAACATTCCAGAAGTTCAGCGCATACGCTTCTTTATGACCTTCGGCCAAAGTTACCTTGACCACATGCGCTGTCTGGAGGATGTCGGCATGCTGTCGACAACGCCGATTGTGTTTGAGGGCAAAGAAATTGTGCCGATAAAGTTTTTGAAGGCGCTTCTGCCCGACCCGGCCACCCTCGGCCCGAGAACAAAAGGAAAGACCAACATCGGCTGTATCTTTACCGGTAAAAAGGACGGCAAGGACAAGTCATACTATATCTACAATGTTTGCGACCACGAGGAATGTTACAGAGAAGTCGGCTCTCAGGCCATCAGTTACACCACCGGCGTACCGGCCATGTGCGGCGCGCTGATGCTACTGACCGGCAAGTGGAACACGGCCGGCGTACACACGGTTGAAGAATTTGACCCCGACCCGTTCCTGGAGGCGCTCGGCAAGTACGGTCTGCCACACTGCGAGAGCAACGACCCGATTGTGGTGGAATGATGAACAGCCGCGATACACGCCCTCCCTTTGCCGGTCTTACGGACTTTGAGCCGGACAGAATTTTTGCCGAGGCACAGACTCCGTGCTACATTTTGGACGAGCGGCAGTTGAGGCTAAACGGACAGATTTTGGGCGGCTTGGCCGAGCGCACCGGCTGTCGGGTTTTGCTCGCGCAAAAGGCCTTTTCAAATTACGACCTCTACCCTGTTTTGGAGCCGTATTTGGCCGGAACAGAGGCAAGCGGCCTCTTTGAAGCCCGTCTCGGGCGGGAGAAAATGCCTGACAAAGAAGTGCATGTTTTCTGCGCAGCATACCGCGACGACGAGTTTCGCGCGGTACTCCAATATGCCGACCACATCGTCTTTAATTCGCCCAATCAACTCAAGCGATTCGGCCGCATGGCAAAGGACTGCGGCAAGAGCATCGGCTTGAGAATAAACCCCGAGTGTTCGACGCAGGAGGGGCACGATATCTATGACCCATGCGCTCCGGGCAGTCGCTTGGGCACAACACGGGCGCAATGGGACGCGCTGATGACCGACAGCATGATAGCCATGCTCGACGGTCTGCACTTTCATACGCTGTGCGAGCAGGACTCCGACGCGCTCGAAATCACCCTTGCCGCTGTAGAGGACAAATTTGGTCAGTATCTGGCCGATATGAGTTGGCTGAATATGGGCGGCGGTCACCACATTACCCGGCCCGATTACGGTTTGGACAGATTGGAGCGATGCATACGGTCGGCGGCAGACAAATGGGGCGTTCAGGTCTATTTGGAGCCGGGCGAGGCGTGTGCTCTCAACGCCGGTTATCTGGTCACGCGGGTACTTGACATCATCCAAAACGGCGGCGTCAGTATTGCCGTTTTGGATATGAGCGCCGCGTGCCACACCCCCGATGTTTTGGAAATGCCTTACACTCCTCCGCTGTACGGAGCGTCGGGCGCCGGCGAAAAGGCCTTCACCTACCGTCTCGGAGGGCCGACATGTCTGTCGGGTGATGTAATCGGTGACTTCAGTTTTGATAAGCCGCTCAGCGAGGGCGATATGCTCATTTTCGGTGACATGGCCATATACACCACCTGTAAAAACAACACATTTAACGGCATGCCTCTGCCGAGCATTTACAAGTTGACCGACAGCGGCCGCCTTGAAACGGTCAAGCGGTTTTCATACAGCGATTTCATTTCACGGCTCGGCTCCTGACGGGCTGTTGAAACACAACTAAAAAAGGTCGACTGAGCAAAGCGGCACAGTCGGCCTTTTCGTCTGCCGATATCATGCAATATTCCCACTTGAAAACACCATATATTGTGTGGTATAATTAGTCAATATTACATAGGGATGTGAAACTAATATGAAATGCCCCTACTGCGGATTTGAGGAAAGCAAGGTAATCGACTCGCGCCCGACCGATGACGGCGAGCGTATTCGCCGCCGCCGCGAGTGTCTGAAATGCGGCAAGCGATTTACAACATACGAGGTCATTGAATCACTGCCAATTATCGTCATCAAGAAGGACAAGTCGCGCGAAACATTTGACCGTGACAAACTGATAAACGGCATACTTCGCGCATGCGAGAAGCGCCCCGTTTCGATTGACGATATTGAGCGCTGTGTTGACGAAATCGAGGCGGCACTGCACAACACCCTCGACCGCGAGGTATCCAGCGTGCGCATTGGTGAGATGGTCATGGACAAGTTGAAAAATCTTGATGAGGTGGCCTATGTACGGTTTGCATCGGTTTACCGTCAGTTTAAAGATATCAACACATTTATGGAAGAACTCAACAACATGCTCAAGCAGAAATGATGGACATTGCACACACCTGCTGTTTTACCGGTCACCGGCCGGAGGCGCTGTTTGCTCACGGAGAGGATGAAACCGGCATTTTCCTCGCTGTAAGCGCGGCGGTAGGCGATGCCGTTTGCGACGGATATACCGACTTTTTGTGCGGAGGCAGCCGCGGCGGCGATATGATATTTGCCGATGCGGTCATTGCGGCGCGCGAGGCTCATCCATCGGTCAAACTGCACTGCATACTGCCCTGCCGCAACCAATCTGAAAAATGGAGTGCTGACGACCGCAGTCGGTACGCCGATATGCTCGATGCCGCCGACAGTGTCGTTTGCCTGAGCGAGCGCTATCACACCGGATGTATGCAAATGCGCAACCGTTACATGGTCGAGCGCTCGTCACTGCTCATTGCCGCATACTACCGCGGGCAGAGCGGCGGCACAGAGTACACCGTCAAATATGCCAAGCGCCGCGGACTGCGCACCGTCAGCCTGCTGACTGCGCCAGCAGACGACAGCAATCAGTTATCATTGCTATAATATCCTTTATCAGTCCTGCCTCGGGAATGGCCGCCGCGGTCATTTCGGTCAGGGCTGATATTGCTTTTTGAGCGGCGCTGATATCGGCTGAAAAGGACATCCCGAAAAAGTTTACCGAAATAACACCCTCGTTGATTTCGGCGCCGATGGCCGGCTGGCGGCTGTCGTAAGCGACAGCACGAATCTTGCTGTCAGCCAGCATTATCCCCAAAACCAGCGCTGAGCATAGCGCCAACGCGAGAGCGGTCAAATATATTCTGCGACCGTTCATCACACCAACCCCAACAGGACATCGCTGTCCACCTGCGGATGCAGAGCGCAGTTGAGCGAATGGGCTATCAGGTGCGAAGCGCGCTCGATGAGCATGTCAACCTCCTGCGGCGTGACTATCATGCGCTGGCCGCTCGGTGACAAATCACCGCCGCACTCACTGCCCGTCAAATCCTCAGCCAGAGTCACGGCATCGACAACGGTAGGTACGCCCATGGATATAACCGGCACTCCCAGTTGCTCGCGGCTGATTTGACGGCGCTTATTGCCTATGCCGGAGCCGGGCGATATGCCGCTGTCTGAAATTTGTACGGTACACCCCAGCCGATTCAGTCGGCGCGATGCCAGTGCATCAATGATGATGACCGCGCTCGGCTTAACCCTATCGGCCACGCCAAAGACAATTTCGCCCGTTTCAATACCCGTTTGGCCGAGCACACCCGGGGCAATGACCGAAACCGGCCGCAGGTTACCCAGCCCGACCGTCTGTGCCACTTCACCTGTAATATGCCGCGTAGCAAGCACACGCGCCGCCGCACGCGGTCCCAGCGCATCGGGTGTTATGTGCGTGTTTCCAAGCCCGACCACCATTATCTCGCCCTCCGGCAGAAACGGCGATATTTCGTCGCTGAGCGCATTTACCAGTTGCTCGTCCATGCCCGAGTTGACGGTCAGCGGCGGCACCTCGACGGTGATATAGCGCCCAATCGGCTTGCCGAGAGCGCGGCTGCCCTGCTCATCAATGACATTTATTCTGGTAATTTTGGCATCGCCGCAGACCGACTGTTCACTTTCAACGCCGCTCACATCGCCGCCGAGCAACTCACGGCCCTCAAGCGCCAAATCGGTGCGTATTGACACATACATCACATCCTCTGTGTAAAAATTACTAAAAATAGTATTTGCCGTGCGATTTGGGTTATGTGTAATTTATAAATTTTAAAATAATCAAGAATAATTTAAAAAACCACTTGCAATTTGCGTCAAAAAATGATAATATGTTTTGTACTGAATTGTAATTTCAATTACTATGACCTGAAGGAGGTGGAACTATGCCGAATATCAAATCTGCTAAGAAGCGTGTACAGCTTGCCGCTGTCAGAACACAGCGCAACAAGGCTTACACCTCTGCTCTCAAGACCTCCATCAAGAAGGCTAACATTGCTCTTGAGACCAACGCTGCCGACAAGGCCGATGTTGTCAAGGCCGCCGTTAAGAAGATTGACGCTGCCGCAGGCAAGGGTATTTTGCACAAGAACAACGCTGCCAGAAAGAAGTCTGCTTTGATGCTCAAACTCAACAAAGCCAACTAATCTGCCACGCATGTTTAAGGGGCTCACCTATCGGTGTGCCCCTTTTTCATTTTTTTAATTGACATCATCCGACATCAATATTATTATTGAAATATAAATCAAGCGGCCTCGGCCGATTAAGGATAGATAAAATGAAGGTTAAGAGATTTTTTGCCGCCCTTTTGGCGCTGTGCACCGTAGCAGTGCTTTCCTCCTGCTCGGGCCATCCGTCCGACTCAAATATACGCATCGCCATCGACGCGGTGCCGTACACCTTTGACCCGCAATTGGCATCGAACAGATGCGAGCAGGCGGTGGTGCGCAACACATTTGAGGGGCTGATGCGCATCAACTCCGACGGCGAGGCCGTCTGCGGCGCATGCAGTGACTACACCGTGTCCGACGACCGACTGACATACACATTTACTCTGCGCGACGGCCTTAAGTGGAGCAACGGCGACGACTGCACGGCTGACGACTTCGTTTTCGGCCTGCGCCGCGCGGTCGACCCGCTTACCAAGGCGCCCGACGCCCATCTGCTTGATAGCATCAAAAACGCCTCTGCCATCATGAGCGGTAAAATGAACACATCATCACTCGGCGTTTCGGCAGACGGCAACAGGGTGATAATCGTCCTTGAGCGCGCCGACTCAAATCTGCTTCACGCCCTCAGTTGCGCCGTTGCCATGCCGTGCAACGAGCAATTTTTTGACAGTACCGGCGGGCGCTACGGAATGGCACCTGAGGATACCCTTTATAACGGCAGTTTCAAATTGTCCAAATGGAGCAGCAGCAGCCTTTCGCTTGTGCGCAACAGCCGGTATAACGGCCCATTTGAGGCAGTCGGTGCCGGTGCGGTAATCAGTTTCGGGGCGACATCGTACGAGCGCATCAAAGGGCTGAGCAGTAATCTGTACGACATCGCTATCATCGACACCCAAGGGGTGAACGAGGCTCTCTCAAGCGGCCTTTCGGTTGAGCGGTTCACCTCCACCTGCTGGTCGCTGATATATAACAGCGACGACAGTTTTTTGTCGCGCGACGGTGTTATTCGGTCGCTGAGCGCAACTGTCGGTGACGGATACAAGTCGATGATACCGGTCGGATTTGAGCAGTGCACCGGCTTTGTGGCCGAGGGGCTGACCGTCGGCTCATGCAGTTACGGCGCAAACGATGGGCTGACCCCGTTCAGCGGCGACATCAATGCGGCCAAAGCGGCCGTCAAGCAGGCCATCAAAGCCCACAAAAGCACTCCGACGCTGACCGTTACATATGTTGACACCGACGGCATGCAAATGGTCGCGTCGCAAATCGCATCGTCGTGGCAGCAAAATTTCGGCATCACGGTCAATCTGTCGGCTGTGCCGTTGGATGCAATCGGCACGGCGGTCAGCGCGGGCGAGTACCAAATTGCCATCTATCCCGTCACGGCCGACGACGGTCGTGTGCTGTCGGTTTTCAGTTCGCCGGCAATGAGCGGCATCGCTGATTTGACCGCCGATGTCAGTCGGCTGACCGGCTCAGCCGACCCACGCACAGTCATCGACACGGTCAAAGCGGCCGAGCAAACGGCGGTCAAAAGCGGCCTCATCGTGCCGATTATGAGCAGCGGACTGTGCTGTGCCTACACCGACAGGGTTAAAAATCTGTGCTTTGACATGCATCAGGGCACATTTGACATCTACAATACATGGGCATAATGCGCGGCCGTTCACAGCAAATGTGAGCGGCCGTATTCATATTTTCGCCGTTTATTCAATATACTAATACCATCATATTTGAACGGACGGTGTGGCTGTGGAAGGGCTTAAAACGGCACTAATAGGTGTTGTCATCGGCGCAGGAGCCGCGGCGCCCGGCGTCAGCGGCGGCTCTTTGGCTGTGGCAACGGGAGTGTATGAACATTTTTTTGCCGCGCTGGGCGATATCAGGCGCAATTTCCGCAGTGCCATACGGTTTCTCCTGCCGCTCATAGCCGGTGGAATAGTCGGTGCCGCGCTGTTTGTTTTCGGCATAAAATATCTGTTTGACCGATATGAAACGATTACAAAATACGCATTTTTCGGGCTGATGGTCGGCACCTTTCCGTCAGTACGGCGGCGCTCCGACAAAGAGGGATTTAGTTGGTACTACATTCTGCCCTTCATTGCGGCGGCCGGAATAACGGTTGCGGCCTTTTCGGTCGGCGGAAACAGCGGCGATGTGACAGACATTTCTCTGCCGCTCAGCGCCCTGTGCGGCGTCATTTACGGTCTCGGCACCATCATTCCCGGTGTCAGTTCATCACTGATATTCATGTCGATGGGGGTATATCGGCCACTGCTCAATATGATTACCGGCGGCGACATCGCCTCACTCTGGCCGATGGCTGTGAGCGCGGTGCTCACGGTAGTGCTGTTTGTGGGCATCATTAACCGTCTGTTTGAGCAGTTCTACGGGTGGGCCAGTTACACCTTTTTCGGATTTTTGGTCGGCTCGACCGCAGTCATACTGCCGCCTCTGCCCGCCCAATTGCCGACAGCCGCCATTTGCGCAGTCACAGCGGTCATCGGCGCGGCGGCATCATACGGTCTCTCCAAGCGGTTGGAAAGCGCGCCATAGAGCACGCCCAACCGCTTTTCATTTGTGCCCGTATTTTACGCCCGTGGACAAACTGTGTGATTTAGCGCAATTTTTGCAGTTAAAGCAGAAAATGCTTGACTATTATCAAATAAACTGGTATAATATCTTCGCTTATGGTGCGAACTGCACCATAGCTTCCTTGCTCCCGAGCAGTTTCGGGGGCCAAAAGTCCATAAGGAGGTGCTTTAAATGTCAATTGCTAATTCGTACGAGGCCGTACTGGTGTTCACAGTGAAGGATGGCGAGGAGACTACTGCCGCACTGGTAGAGAAGTTCAAGACCATGATCGCTGACAACGCCACTGTTGAAAACGTTGACGAGTGGGGCAAGCGTCGCCTGGCATACGCCATTGACGACCAACCCGAGGGTTACTATGTACTGGTTACTTTCCAGTCGGCTCCCGAGTTCCCTGCCGAACTTGAGCGCGTACTCAACATCACTGACGGTGTGCTTCGCCACCTCGTCATCAAGAAGTAAGGAGAGAGTATAATGAATACTATTATCATTATGGGTCGGCTGACCGACAATCCTGAACTTCGCAAAACTCCAAACGATATTTCGGTTACTTCGTTTTCGGTTGCAGTCGACCGCCCCTATCGCAGCGGCGCCGAGCGTCAGACCGACTTCTTTAACTGCACCGCTTGGAGAGGTACGGCAGAGTTTATTTCAAAGTATTTTGCAAAGGGCCAGATGATTGCCATCGAGGGCAGTATGCAGTCCCGCCGCTACGACGACAAGGACGGCAACAAGCGCACCGCATGGGAGATTCAGGTCAATCAGGCGCACTTCTGCGGCTCCAAAAATGAGAGCGGTTCGGCCGGCTCATACAGCCGCGGCGATAACAGCGGCGCTTCATTTGCAAACGGCGGCGCCGATGACTTCAGTGTCATCACAGGCGATGACGATCTGCCGTTCTAAAACTGAACAAATCGGGTTTATCCCTCATCATCATTAAAGGAGGTTGCTTTTCATGGAAAAGACTGAGAAGGTTGAGAGACCGGTTCGCAATGTCAGAAAGAGCCGCAAGAAGGTTTGCGCTTTCTGTGTTGACCGTGTCGAGAACATCGACTACAAGGATATTGCGCGTCTGCGTAAATATATTTCAGAGAGAGCCAAGATTTTGTCGCGCCGCACCACCGGCACCTGCGCCCGCCACCAGCGCGAGTTGACAGTTGCTATCAAGCGCGCCCGCCATCTGGCACTGCTCCCCTACACCAGCGACTAATATCGCATCAAGTGGGGCTTAAATCCATTTCGACCGAAAACAGACATCAACTTCAACAGTTGATGTCTGTTTTTCTGCATTATTATAACATTTTACTGCGGCCGAATGGGTGCAGTCACTGCTTGCGGGCGATACTGTACTCATCGTCCAGCCGGAAGTACGGGCAGTTATCATCACTGCCCGACAAAAACCGCACCATCTCGTCCTCATCGAGGTTCATATCGCAAACATAGCAGTCCCACTGGTCATCATAGGCGTAATAAGCACAGTTCTCGCAATTTGCCATACGGTGTATACCCCCTATCTGCCGGCCGCATCAACGGCCTGACGCACATTGCGCACGCCGAGAAGTTCAATCGACTGTGCCAGCGAGGGGTCAATCTGCTTGATACAGCCCTGCGGCAATATGCACCGCCTGAAGCCCAGACGCGCCGCCTCAGCCACGCGCTGTTCAGCCTGCGAGACGGAGCGCACCTCACCGGCCAGACCCACCTCGCCAAACGCTATAACATCCTCTGCGATGACAAAATCTTTGAGCCCCGATACAAGCGCCAGCGTGACGGCCAAGTCGGCCGCCGGCTCGTCCAGCCGAAAGCCGCCGACAACATTGATATATGCGTCCAAATTGGCGAAGTAGTACCCCGCCCTCTTTTCGAGCACCGCCAACAGCAGGTTGAGGCGGCTGAAATCAAACCCCGTGGCCATACGGCGCGGATTGCCGAATCCGCTGGCGGCGACCAATCCCTGCACCTCGGCCAGTATCGGGCGCGTACCCTCCAGCACGCATGACACGCATGTGCCTGAAACATTGGTCGGGCGGCCCGAGAGAAGCATTTGCGACGGGTTTTCCACCTCAGTCAGCCCTTTTTCGCGCATCTCAAAGACGCCGATTTCGTTGGTCGAGCCAAAGCGGTTTTTGACCGCGCGCAGTATGCGGTATGACATATTGCGGTCGCCCTCAAAATAAAGCACAGCGTCGACAATGTGCTCCATGACCTTGGGGCCGGCGATGGCGCCGTCCTTATTGACATGGCCGATTATGAATATGGGTATATCGTAATTCTTGGCGGTGCGCAGCAGCATATTTGTGCATTCACGTACCTGCGTCACACTGCCGGGCGACGATGACACATCGCTAAGCGACATGGTCTGTATGGAGTCGATGACGACAAAGTCAGGCTTGTCCTCGCGTATATATTCGCAGATAAGTTGCACATCGGTTTGCGCCATCACCGACAGATTATCGCCGGCAACGCCGAGCCGGTCGGCGCGCAGCCGAATTTGGCGGGGTGACTCCTCGCCCGACACATACAGCACCCGCTCAGTGCGCGCGATGTGATTGCAAATTTGCAGCATTATGGTTGATTTGCCTATGCCGGGGTCGCCGCCGAGCAGTACAAGCGAACCGCACACTATGCCGCCGCCGAGCACGCGGTCAAATTCGGCTATGCCGGTGCGGTAACGGTGCCCGTCGTTTATGCTGATGTCAGCAATTCTCTCAGCCTTTGTCACACCCGACGGCACATTTGCGGCACGAACCGGCTCGGGCGCCGCCACTTCTTCATTCATGCAATTCCACTCGCCGCACGAGGGGCATCTGCCATACCATTTGGCGCTCTCGTAGCCGCACTGCGAGCAAACAAACATTGTCCTCAACTTTGCCAAACCCATCATCCTCTGCAAACATTTTCGATGAGCGCTGCACACAGCGCATACGCAAGCCTGCTCTGGTACTTCTCATCCTTTAGATTATGTAAATCTGATTGATTGGATAAAAAACCACATTCCACTAATACTGCCGTAATCGGCGCGTTATATATTATGTAAACCGATTTACCGCACTGCTTTATCTCGCGCGTGTTGTCGGTCTGAACACTCGAACTTATGACGCGCTGTATATCGGCCGCAAGGCGCTTTGATTGCTCATTGCCCGGCGTGTAAAAAATCTGTGCGCCGTGTGACGACGCGCCGCCGAAATAGTTTTGGTGGATGCACAGATAAATGGCGCCGTCGTACTTTTTCATCAGGGCAAAGCGGTTCATCAGGTCACTGCGCTTGCGCTCGCGTATCGAATTTCCCCCGCTCTCGACCGAGCAATCGGTGGTGCGTACCATGACGGTATCGAATCCGGCCAGCCGCAGAAACTGCTCCGCCTTTAACGAAACAGACAGGTTGATGTCCTTTTCACAGGTGCCGTCGGCCGCCGACGCGCCGCCGTCAAACCCGCCGTGTGCGGCGTTAACTAATACT
>JAQXHB010000096.1 GCA_029007015.1 Bacillota bacterium
TGAAATAATGTTAAGTGCTTCATCGCAAATGGCGACAAATCCGTTTTTACCGACATGGCGGTTTTTTGTAGCGTCTATAATATAAGAACTTATATCTTTTTGAAAATGCTCGGGGTCATAGCCTATTTGGATAAAACCGCCATCTTTAAGGGCTACTCCGCCGTATTTTCTAAAAAAGCCTTCATTATATGATGTTTGTCGGTATTCCTGAACAAACTCGGTTTCTCCTTCAAGCAAGACTTTAAATTCGGCAGATTGTTCGCCGCTTGACATATCGTAGCCGACATATTCATCCACTGAAGATGCAACGATAACGAAATTTTCGTCAATTATGTTGACTTCGCTGACATCATATTTTTGAGCTATGGCAGTAAGGTCTGAATTTTCCGTATATTCGGCTTTTACATTCTCTGCCAATTTAAGCAAGTTTTTATCCGAAGCATCGGTAATGTCTTTATGTATATCATTGAGTGTTAATGTGATAACCGAGTTGGTTTCAATCCGAGACATTCCCTGCTGTAATACAAAGGTAAACAGATTGGTGATAAAATAAGCCGTAACTATCAGGATAAGCAGCCATCTTTGAAAGGTCTGGGCAATATGTTCGTTGTCTTTGATTTTTGCGATTTTTTCATGACTTAAAACCGTAACCGAAACAACACCGAGCCCTACTGCGGCACAGTTTCCGCAAATCATCGGAAGTGTGCAGGTCTTGACAAATTGGAAGGCGGTAATTGTATCTCCCATATTTGTAATAAAAATGAGAAGCATATGTATGACTTCGCACACTACGGTGATAGCAATACCGTAACCCCAGGTCGGCTTTTTGTTTTCAAACATAAACCGCCTAATCGCGGCTGCAAAAAATCCTGCAATAACGGTTGCCAGTGTACAGGCAAGTCTTGTGTAGGTGCCTGCACCCCAAAGCACCGAGAACCAACGGTATGCGCCGCCTATAAGGCCTGAAATAATACCCGCAGGAGCGCCGAAAATTAAGCCTGCCGTAATGGGAGCCGCATCGCGTACATTGACTACAGTGCCGAGCATTTCGACGCCGTAACTTGAAGCGAATGCCGCCATAGCGCCAAACAGCACGCCGATGATTGCCTGTTTTGCCATGTACGGCAGTTTTTTAAGCGTTGTGTGCTTATCCAGCAAATATACCGCAATCACAAGCAATGTATTGAGCAATATAGGTATTATAATCCGCAAGTTTATCCCCCGCTTACCAATTGATTCCGAACATCAATTTAATTAAATCCTCGAGAAAGCCTCCGATTATTCCGACAACCATCAAAAGTATCATGTATAGAAGCATACTCATTTTGCTTATATATTCTCTCGAAACATCGAAATAAAAGTTAAAATGACCGAGCATATCGGTGTCTCTGTTTTGGTTCCATTGATATGTAATAGCATCGTCACAGTTAAAACATTCGGGAACATAATCTTTGTATAGTTCCTTTTCTACACGGCGAATACGGTAGCAGCCCCCGTCGTTCATGCTGTAATCGTCACCGCTGGAAATTGTGATGACGGCTTTTTTCAGTTTTTGACGGTGAAAAGCACCGATACGGTTGATTTCGTCAGGCAAGAGTCTTGCCTCGTTGATGCGAATGGAATAGCCGTACTTTTCCGACACAACAGGAGTCGTAATTAAATCCCGCAGTCTTGTCAGCAGTCCTCCGACATTTATATGCGGCTTAAAGATCTCATTTAAAGACTTGTGCGGCATACGCCATAGAAAATAGGCTTCGTCGTTGGCAAGATATTCCTGCAATTTTTCAATATTGACAGTAATAAGCGTTCCGCTTGACAACGGTTTTAGTTCATATTCTAAACAGGAAATGTGCACAAGGTCGATGGTGCGGCCGTTGTAAGCGATTTCCGAGGTGCATTCGTTCTTTTTGTAGTCAATAACACAAGCGGCACTAAAAGTCGCCCTTAATACCCCTTCGTCGTGGAATTTCAACGAAGTGTCGGTAATTTCGTCTTTTGTTACTGAAAAAGGAACATAGACATTAAGCAAGGTAGACGATTTCACACCGCGAATACGCACCGCAAAGTCAACATAACTCTCACCCGTAGGTGTCAGCCAATCGTTAATATAAACCGTGCTGTTGTCATCGCCGTTAACCCAAACCGCCCAGCCGTCATCTGCAAACCGTTTATTTTTAGAAGCCATTGTTGCCCTCCCTGTCTTCAGCCAAGCACTAATGTTATTGATATTTTGAACAAATCAGCCAAGTTCATGTTTATCGGTAAGTTCTGCCACCGGCTCACCCTTTAAGCCGTCAGACTCAAATACGATAAACTCGTTTCTTCCGCTTTTAAGAAGAGACCTCGGTACATAGAGTGTTTTCTGCGGCCCTATTTCCCAATATCTGCCGATATTAAAGCCGTTGACGGTGACAAAACCTTTTTTGAAATTATCAAGTCTCAAAAATGTATCGCAAGGTTTATCAATTTCGATATAGCCTCTGTAAAAAGCAGAACTCTCCGCAAAATCACCGCCATGGAATTTGAGTTTATCAAGGTTGTCCATAGGCAGAGGATAAACCGTCCAATTAAAGTGGATTTTATTGTTTATAAGGCATCTGCCTGCAATTCCTTTTTTACGCATCATTTTGGAGCCGAAATTCGCTCTGCCCATATTCTCGCAAAGCACTGTGAGGACATCGCCTTTATGAGCGTTTATCGTGATTTTGAGAGAATCGTTAATGTAGACAATGCCCACAAGAATGTCATTTATATAAATCTGCGCCCTATCGCCTAATGATTCAAAACTCAAAACGGCATCGTTATAATCACGGTTTAAAACCGTTTGATAAGCGATATAACCGTAACCGGTGCCGTAATCTTCCATACATCTCGGCACATCGGAATGTATCGGAGAGGAAAGATTATCAAGATTTGCAAAAAAACCAGTCTTGTCGGTGAGAGTAAATTTGCCGTAGGCCTTCTTTTCTCTGTTTGCGGGAATCTCAGGCAAAGGAGCGCTGATATATTTCTCTATAATCTTGCGCACAGCAAGGTACTTGGGCGTAATATCGCCGCACTCTGTGAGCATCGCATCGTAGTCATAACTGGTGACATCGGGGGCAAATGTTTCATAGTGATTCGCACCCGATGTGAAGCCAAAGTTTGTACCGCCGATGAACATATACATGTTAAGACTGCCGATTTTTAACATATCATCGACCACCTTAGCATAGTCCTCGGCCGAGGTGGTATGGTGCTTTTCATCGCCCCAAGCATCAAACCACCCATTCCACATTTCCATACACATCTTAGGTTTATCGGGGTAGAGGGTGTTAAATGCTTTGAAGTTTTCTTCCACGCGGCTTCCGAAATTAAGTGTAGGCAAACATCCCTCGATGTTTCCGTCAAGCAAACTTTCCATGTTTGTACCGTCCGATGTAAATAACGGCACATCAATACCCTTATTTATGAAACTGTTTTTCAGGTATTTCAGGTATTCTTTATCGTCGCCGTAATAGCCGTATTCATTTTCACATTGCACCATAATAACAGGCCCGCCGTTTGTGCAAAGGAGAGGGCGAATTTCCTCGCAGATTCTGTCAAGATACCTGTCGAAGCACTGTATGTACTCTTTGTTTGAACAGCGGATTTCCATATTCGGTTTGGTCTGTATCCACCATGGCAGTGCGCCGAACTCCCACTCTGCACAGATATATGGGCCCGGACGAACTATCACCATGAGACCCTCTTTGCCTGCGGTTTCGATAAATTCAGAGATATTGAGATTGCCTGAAAAATCAAAAACTCCCGGTTGTTTTTCGTGCATATTCCAAGCACAATAGGTTTCCACGCAGTTACAGCCGAGTGCCTTCATTTTCTTAAAAATATCGACCCAAGTATCGGGCATATTACGAAAATAATGTACCGCTCCCGATATCAACTTTATGGGCTCTCCATCCTTTAAAAACTGATTTCCTTTAATTTCAAAAATCATAAATCAATGCTCCGTTCCGTTATTCAATCGTCGATTTGTCACCGGCTTTTTTATTCTCCGCAGAGGCTTGTGGCATAGGCCAGCGCGTCATCAATATGTGCCTTGAAGTTCTCAGCACCGACCTTTTCATATAGACCGGCCTTTTGCATGCTTTGCATCGGCTGTTCGTTAACATGTGAGAATATGACTGTTATCCCCTTTGCGTGGCACTTGTCGCACAAATCTTCGAGTGCTTTCATGGCGGTGGCGTCAATGGCCGGCACACTGCGCATACGGATGATAAGGCACTTTGTGTATTCTTTGGTGGTGATGTTGGCGACTCGGTCGGTCATGCCAAAGAACATCGGCCCGCTGATTTCAAAAACGCGTACCGCGCGCGGAACATCGGCCAGTTTGTACGAGTCGTCCTCAGTTGGCTCATATTGCCAGCCTTTGATTTCGGTTTCATCGCTCATACGCTTCATGAACAAAATGCAAGCCAGAACGATGCCGACACCGATTGCCACAACAAGGTCAAATACAACCGTTAGGATGAATGTCAAAAGCAGTACAAATATATCACTCTTTGGAGCCGTTTTAACAAGGCGAACAATCGGTCTCCACTGACTCATATTATATGCAACCGTAAAGAGAATCGCGGCAATTGTCGGCATGGGAATGAGCCCCGCGTAAGGCATCAGGAATACAAGTATCAGCAGCAGTACAATTGCGTGCACTAACCCCGCAATGGGAGTTTTGCCGCCGTTTTTGATGTTGGCGGCGGTACGGGCGATGGCGCCGGTGGCAGGAATACCGCCGAACAGCGCCGAGCCGACATTGCCAATGCCCTGAGCAATCAGTTCCATATTGGAGCGGTGCTTGCTGTTGGTCATGCCGTCAGCCACTACACAGGAAAGAAGCGACTCAATAGCCGCCAAAATAGCAATGGTAAAGGCGTCAGGCAAAATGCTCCTGATGAGCGTCATGTCCATTTTGGGAATATGTAGTGTCGGCAGTTTGTTACTCAACTGGCCGAATGTGGTTTCGATGGTCTGCACACCGGTACTTTCCGGCATGAGCATTACCATAACGGCGCCTACCACAACCGCAATGAGAGAGCCTGGAATGGTCTTGCTGATTTTAGGCCAAACAATGAGTATTATAAGGCTGACTGCACCCACAATCAGTGACCAAATATTTACAGTGGAAATATTTTCAAAAAAGGCGGCTATCTTTTCGGTCGTTTCAATAGGAGATGCCCCGTTTGCGTATGTTACACCGAAAAAATCCTTCAGTTGACCAATCAAAATGGTCACGGCGATACCTGCCGTGAAGCCGGTCGTGATGGTGTATGGAATGAATTTAATCAAACTGCCGAACTTGAAAATGCCCATCAGCACAAGCAAAATGCCGGCAATGATTGTGGCCAGCATTAGCCCCTCCATGCCGCTTGTGGCAACTACGCCGGCGACAATGGTTGCAAAGGCGGCTGTCGGGCCTGCAATCTGAACAGAACTGCCGCCGAAGATGGATATAAGCGCGCCTGCAATTATGGCGGTGTAAAGGCCCTCCTCCGGCCCAACGCCCGATGCAATTGCAAGGGCAATCGAGAGCGGCAAGGCGATTATGGCGACAATGATGCCGGCCACAATATCCTTGATTAACATTTTCGGATTGTAAGAGCGTAGGTCGGTTACCAGCATGGGAGTAAATTCTTTCATTGAAAAGCCCCTGACATTCAAAAATTTCTTATTAGTCCAGTTAATTATTATAACAGATAAACCTCAACATGTAAATAAAAAAGAACAGATATACTCATCTGTTCTTTCATCATTTTTCAAATTTTAATCGGCTAATAACACATTTGCATCGTATTCGGGAACGGCCTCTGTCTTGGAAACGACATACGCGCTTACCTTGCTGGCGGCATTGAGACAGGTGTCTATGTCGCTGCCCGACATAAATTTATACAAAAATGCCGCCGAAAAACTGTCCCCCGCCCCAACGGTAGAGGCAACTTGCACCTTTTGTGCCGCGCAACTGAAAGTCTGATCATTGACGCAGTCATATGCAAGAGACCCTTTCTCTCCCATTGTTATAATGACCAACTTTATATTTGAAAATTGCTTTGCAATTACGCCGACCGTTTCATTGCAGTCGTATTCACGGCCGAATACAGTTTGCGAAAAAACGGGCAGTTCCTCGTCGCTTATTTTGATAACAGTCGCGTTTTCCAAACAAAGCATCATACTTTCGCGGCTTATAAAGGGCTTTCGCAGATTGACATCGGCAAAAACCTCTTTGAATTTGTGGCTATGTATCAAACCGAGAAGTTGGTTTCTGTTGTGCTCATTTCTAAGCGCCAGCGTGCCGAAATACAGCGCGTCAAAGCCGCCATCGACGGCTGAACAGTCGATATAATCGTATGCCGACTCGCGAACAATCTCGTAGGACGGAACACCTTGCTCATTAAGAGTTACAAGGCATTTTCCGGTCTCTTTGTCGCTCAAAAGCGACACATAGCGGTCGTTTACACGCCACGCCGACAGTTTGTCCAGCGCGTCTCTGCCCAACTCATCGTCGCCCAGAGCCGAGAGCATATATACCTCGCCCTCCCCGCCCTGCTTGGCAAAGTGCGCCGCAAAGTTGAGCGGGGCGCCGCCGAGGTACTTTTGGTCGGGATAAACATCCCACAAAATTTCTCCGAATGATAGTAATTTCATATTGTTCTTCCTTGTATCTGCAAATATTATAAAATCGGCGCCGCTGCGCTCGACTTTCCTTAATTTTACAGCGTAAATGAGCGTGTGTCAAGTGTTTTGAGTTATAAGGTCTATATTATTAAGGTTTATCAATTATGCTCATTAAAGGCAGAGAATTTTGTTTGTTCTTTGCGCACAGTTTGCCTTCGTTTATGGCGCATTTGAGGTAATCTATATTGGGCATTACAGCGTCTTTGCACACCAATTGCCCCGTCTGTTCCTCAATTTCAAAATTCTCCGCAATTATGCGTGCCGCTGATACTCTTGACTGCATTGTTGTGTGACAGTGCGCCGTCACCATCTGCAGCAGAGCATGCCATGTACTGCCGTGGTCGCCCGTAATGAGATATAGCAACTGCTTCTTTTCAAGCGAAGTACACTGCTTAATCAGTTCGATGAGCACCTGTTCGGTTTTGTCGTCATCGGCGTCATCGTCAAATGCGTCGGGATACATAAATTCCATAAAATAGTGGAGAGGATTTATATTCAGAACGCGGAACCACTCTATTCCCTGAAGCAGATTGGGCGAGGATATGCCGCGCTCCCAATTTTGTATAGTCCGCTTGGAAACGCCAATACTCAGACCCATGTATTCCTGTGAGCGACCCGATTCTGCCCGCGATTTCCACCAGATTTTTGAGAATCTTTCTGCTCGTACAGACCGTTCTTCATAATACTGCATTCATCACAACTCCAAACTGAACGATGACGAAAAAATTTTCGCATACTCATTAAAATTATGTGTAAAAAATTATTCACCATATTCTTTCAAAACAGTGTACTTAAAGCAACTGACAAAAAACGAAAAATAAGTTATAGTCTATTCATTGTTTATTTTTTGAGGGGAGAAAAACCGTGGATTCAAACCATCTAACGCCAATGCAAGTACGCACATATTCAGAAATTAGAGATTTGCAGTGCCAGCACACAGTATCGTATTTTTGTCGGAATGACAAAGAAAACATAATATTATCTGTGGAGGATTTTCGCACCGACGGCAAAATCAGCGAGACATGTATCTGCCGCAATATTACCCGTGAAATCGCACAGGATATAATGCGTCTTGCCGCTGAAAACAGCGTCGGTATCGGATGTTGGCTCGATTTGCTGACCGATAACGGTATTGACTATGAATTGATTGAAGAATAGCACATTTGGAAGAATATTGTTGAATAATATTCACACACATAAAGGTATTATACATAATTTGTTTATATTTGTCAATTGAGAAAAAAACAAAGTTTGTAAATGATTTGTAAACAAAGCAGGCCTGTCACAACGGTAATGACAGACCTGCTTCAATTCATTTCTATTACAACTTATCACCTATTATCCACCGCTTCGGGGTACATATCATGGTTGAACATGCGCTGTTTTGCCACAGCCTCCCACTCCGTACTCGGCTTTCCGAAGTTGCAGTAAGGGTCAATTGAGATTCCCCCGCGCGGCAGGAACTTCCCCCACACTTCAATATATTTTGGTGAAAGAAGTTCAATTAAGTCATTCATAATTATGTTTACACAGTCCTCGTGAAAGTCACCGTGATTTCTGAAAGAAAACAGATACAACTTGAGGCTCTTGCTTTCAACCAGCAATTGGTCGGGCACATATGATATTGTTACGGTCGCAAAGTCGGGTTGTCCGGTTATGGGACATAGACTGGTAAATTCAGGGCAGTTGAATTTGACAAAGTAGTCATTTTCCGGATGTTTGTTGCTGAATGATTCGAGCACATCGGGGTTATAGCCGAAATCGTAGTTCACATCTTTGTTGCCCAGTAACGATAAATTATCCTTATCACGCATTGCTAATTCTCCTTAAATTACAGTGTATTTTATGCCGTGGTCATATGTGTCGACCGACTCTTTATTCTTTATCCATCTCACCACAGCGTATGTTACAGGCGTAAACACTATTTCGTAGACCGTTTTGAACAGATACTGAAACAGTATCATTTTGAATAGCGCTGAATTGCTCATTGTACCAAAGAATGAGATGCTGATAAAAATGAACGAATCGATAAACTCACCAATCACGGTTGACGCGATGGTGCGCACCCAGAGCAGTTTGCCCTTTGTCATCACTTTGAGTCGGGACAGCACCATGGAGTTTATCAACTCACCGGCCAAGTATCCGACAAATGATGCCAGTGCAACGCGCGGTGTTGTGCCGAGTACGGCGGCGAATGCCGACTGGTTTTCAAAGAATGATGCGCCCGGCAGTGCAATGGTTATCATGTAAATGATTACGGCGAACAAACTGCATCCAAATCCGAGCCAAATGACCGATTTTGCTTTTTTGTATCCGTAAACCTCGGTCAAAACATCACCCAATATGTATGTCACCGGAAAGAGAATGACCGCCGCCGGCAGTGAGATTCCGAAAAATGAGCATATTTTGCCGGCTATCAGATTTGATAGCAACAGGCATGTTACATAAACTGCCGTGAGTGTCAGAAATATTGCCGACACAGTAAACTGTGTACCTTTTTTGTTTGTCATGATTTTCTCCTTTGCAATAAAAAATGATAGTCACCGCAAAGCAGAGACTATCATTAAAGCAAATTTATTGCAAATACAGACAGTCCCGGTTTTGTTTAGTGACAGGAGGGTACAAATGAACTGTCATTAAATAGTGTATAGTGAGCCGTAGCAACAGCGGAGCGGCCTTATCTTTCCTTGCCGACAAAGAACATTGCCAGTGTGCCCGGGCCCGAATGAGCACCTATAACCGGGCCGATGTCTGAGATTACCTGAACAGATGCGCCATAATTGTCCTTAATCATCTGTGCCAGAGTGTCGGCGTCGCCCTTGCAGTCGCCGTGTGAG
>JAQXHB010000097.1 GCA_029007015.1 Bacillota bacterium
ATACGCGCAAAAGGTCGGTGAATTGGCCAACATGCTTGGCGCAGGGCATATTCTTGTTCAGCGATTTGGCGATATCCTTGACGGCAAGCGCACTTGGCCCAAGGAATTGGCGCAGTCCAACCTAAAGCCCACACTGCCCGATGCAGTGGCCGGCGACATAACCGCCGCCATCCCATACCGCGCAATGATGAATATTATCAACTTTATTCAGGCGCTTGACCATGTTGTGCCCGGATTTGCCTCCACCGAGACGCTGCTCTATGCGCCGGAACTGAAGTTCTATTCCAACCGCGTTACAATGGATGTCGATTTCAACACCAGCGTTAAGGGGCTCCACTGCCTTGGCGACTCCAGTGGCTGGAAACGCGGCCTGATGATGGCATCGGTCATGGGTGTCCTCATGGGACGCAAATTATAATCACAGAAATAATAAACAAGCCCCTCTGTTTGCCTATCAGTGAACAGAGGGGCGGCTATTTATGTGTTTTTTTAATATGTTTTGACTGGCTCAGTTATTTTTTTACAAACGGTGAATCGAGTATGACATTTTCATTGCGCTTTTCGAGCAGTGTCGGGTCGGCAAGATATGACTTCATTCTGTGCACCGCGATGGCAAATGTAGAGCCGTTGGTTATGCGCTCATCCATAACAATGCCGAGCGGCAAATAGCGCACCTCTGTCGGTTGACCGCCAACCAGTTCAAGGTGTTTTTTGACCATGCCAATGGCAATAAACATGCTTGTTGTGCCGAAGTTGTAGATGTGATGGTAAATCTCGTTAGTGCGCAGGCTGGCCAAATTTGTGACAGTCAGGCTGGTGTGGAAGGGGCTCGCGTCGATAATACTGCGCGGCAGTAAGCCGTGCTTGTCCATCCACATGAGCACCGATACAACCGTTCTAAGGAGGCCGGGTATGCCAAACAGAAAACCGACCAATTTGTCAAAACTGTTTGAAGTTCCCTCCTGACGGCTCTCGCTTATGTACTGATTGATTTTGTCATTTACTTCAGAAACCGTATCATCCATTTCAAATCCGATTTTGCCCATTGTTGAGCCGGAGTCGGAGTCGGGCTTGAGCACCACCATAGCCACCTTGAAGTCATTGTGAGCATAAATTTTGCGGTTAACAACAAATCGGTTGAGTTCGGGCATTTCGGATACAACGCGCAGATATGCGGCGATGAGTACCGCCAGATGGCTGATCTGGCGCCCTTGCTTTCGGCAACTGTTGATGTAATCGTGTATGGGCTTGTACGGTATCTCGACGGTCACACTGTTGAGTGCGTCATTGCGCTCACGCATGATGTGTGGTACAATGGTGTACATCGGGTTAGCATCGGTAACCCTCTTGCCGTCTTTTCTCATAATTTCTCCCCCAAAAAATTATTTGAATTTGATTTATTATACAATATAATCATACAAATTTCAATTGAAAATAATTCGGTGTCGAAAAATGAAAACTATTACCGTTAATTTAACAGAAGAATATACCGGCAAAACGGTCAAGGATGTACTGAATTCAATCGGTTTGTCCTCGCGTTGTATCAGCCGGCTCAAAAACAATCCGAGCGGAATAATGCTGAACAGGCGGCGCGTTACGGTGCGTGCGGTTTTGCATGCGGGCGACCTGCTTGAGTTGGATTTTGGCGACGATGTTAGCAGTTTCGAGCCGCAGAATCTGGGCGTTTCGGTGCTGTATGAGGATGAATATGCGGCCGTTTTCAATAAGCCGGGTGATATGTGCACCCATCCGTCGCACGATATTCAGTCGGGTACTCTGGCCAACGCCGCGCTGTGGCACTTTCATCAGGGCGGTGAGAATATAACATTTCGCGCTGTCAATCGGCTGGACAGAGGCACTTCGGGCACAGTTATTTGCGCCAAAGATGCCCATTCATCGCGTATGATTGCGCAGTCGTATGAAAAGGTGTATATCTGCGTCTGTCATGGAACACTGCCGCCGAGCGGCACATTTGATGACCCCATCAGGCGGTGCGCCGACAGCAGTATGAGGCGCGAAACGGGCGAGGGCGGACAGAACGCAGTTACCCGTTTTGAGCGGCTGAGCGCATCCGGCGGATATTCGCTGGCGGCGGTGCATCTGCCAACCGGACGCACTCATCAGATTCGCGTTCACTTTAGTTGCGCCGGTTTCCCGCTCGCCGGCGATTCGCTATACGGACGGCCGCATGAGGTAATTGCCCGCCAGGCACTGCACTGCGCCGCGGTAAAGTACCGAATTGGGCGAAAAACGGTCGTAGCGGTCAGCCCTATCCCTGACGACATATGCCGTCTGACTGAGTCATGCGCGCTCTTATTGCCGAGCGAAGATGAAATTATTTCTCTGTTATAAATTTAAGAGGCATCGACAGTTGTTGTCGATGCCTCTCTGCTTATCGGTTATTCAGCCGCTTCGGTTGCTTCGCTGGGCGATTTTTCTGCTATTGCCCGGGAAATACCCGATTCAACCTTTTCGTCCATCTCCTTGCAAAGGAACTCGGGCACCTTGACGCCGGCCATTTTGAAGGTTTCGCTCAGCGGGGGAATAGACTTCATTATGCCGCTGAGGAAGTTTGATGTCGAGGTTTGGCCGTTGCCGTTTGCACCGCTGTCCCAAACGGTAATCTTGTCAATTTGCAGATTCTTGATGGCCTCAACCTGAATACGCACCAGTTGTTCAATTTTATCAACCAGCATCAGTTGAATGGCCGCATCTGCATCACCGCCGGCCGCCTCAACGATTTTTGCAAAGCCCTCGGCCTGTTTTGCCAGTATCTCCTGAGTACCTTTGGCTTGAGCGGCCATGGTGGCGTAAATTGCATCAGCCTCACCTTGTGCGGTGCGGCGGCGCTGTTCTGCGGCGGCCTCGGCTTCAAGCACCATTTTCTCTTTCTCAACCTGAGTTTTTACGATGATGTCGGCCTGCTGGGTCGCCAATTCGCGCTCGGCACGGGCGGCTTCTGCAGATTTCTCGGCCGCATAGGCTTCTTCCAGTGCTTTTGCGGCGGCAATTTTCTCGGCCGCGGTGGCTCTGCGCAGTGCCTCAGCCTCACGCTCGCGGCGTGATGCGTCTGATTGGGCCACGGTAACTTTTGACTCGTTTTCGCCCGCGATTGCGGCGGCATTCGATTCTGCAACCGATACGCGCTCATCTTTGAGTGCTTTTGCCTCACCGATTGAACCGTCGCGGTTTTTCTCAGCAACCGTCTTCTTCGCGTCGTTTATAGCCTGAGCCGCCGCCTCTTTACCGAGCGCCTCAATGTAGCCCGACTCATCGGTTATATCGGTTACATTAACATTTATCAGGCGCAGACCGATTTTCTTGAGTTCGGTTTCGACATTGAGCGATACTGCTTCAAGAAATTTGTCGCGGTTAGTGTTGATTTCTTCAATATCCATCGTGGCGATGACCAGACGTAACTGACCGAAGATAATGTCTTTGGCCAGTTCCTGAATTTCGGTCAATTTCAGCCCGAGCAAACGCTCGGCGGCGTTCTGCATTACACCCGATTCGGTGGATATACCTACCGTAAAACGGGAAGGTACATCAACGCGTATGTTCTGGTGCGAGAGTGCATTGGTCAAATCAACATTGATTGACATGGGGGTCAAATCAAGAAATTGGTATGACTGGAACACCGGCACGATAAAGGCCGCTCCGCCGTGAATGCACTTTGATGAACGCTGTGAGCCGTCCTTATTTTTGGATAATTTACCGTATATTACCAGTATTTTATCCGAGGGGCATCGCTTATATCTGGACAAAAAGACCAGAAGCAGCGAGAAAAGGAAAACTGCGATTACTACTACTGCAATTACTACTGTGGGTGACATTGATTATTCCTCCTGTTTTACAGTTATTCTATGTTATCGGCCGTCATATCTGCCGCACCATAGCGTTTATTGGGCGATATTGCTACCACCAGTGAGTTGCCGTCCCGTATGTCTGTCACGCGAACAGCCGTTCCGGTAGGAATGGGGGAGTCTTGCTCGGTGACGGCGTCGTATTCGCTGAGCCTCTCCTGAATGAGCAGTGTGACCTTGCCACTGCCGCTGTTAGAGGCGGGAATGGGCAGATAGACGCGCCCCTCCAGCCCGATGGCGTTGCGCATGTCGATAACTCCGTTGCTCTGCAGCCGCGAGAATGAGCGAAACAGAAGCGCAACCAATAGCAACGCGATCAAACCGGCAAAAACTGCGACCGATAGTGACACTGCTGTATTTATGCGGGTGTCGAGCATGGCCAAACCAACCCAACCGCCGACGGCAAAGAATGCAATCATTCCGCGCACAGTGAACAGTCGCAGACCGGAGTGGTCATGGACAAAGTCATCGTGGTCATGGTCGTAGTCATGGTCAAAATCGTGGTCGGCGTCAGTATCGCTGTCGTGGTCAAAATCGGCCTCGCCGTGGGAGCCGAGCCCAAACAGAAGCAGGACTGTTTGTAGCAGCATCACGACGGTGGCGGGAATGGCAACACACGCAAGTGTCTGCTGCAGAATAGTCAGCGTTTCCCACCAATTAGTGAACCAAGTCATATTATTCCACCTCTTTCAATTGATTTATAAGCCCGCCTACTCGGCTGACAATGTCGGTCGCAGTCATCGACATCAGCATAATCACCAGCGCGTTGTGCAAACGCTTGCGGTTAGAGTCACTGCCGCCGTAATTCGCGAGCAGACTGTCGGCCACTGCGGGGTATTCATCAAGGCCGGCTGACTGTGATTTAATCAGTTTGTCGGCTTCACACAGCATATTGTATAGTGTGCGGTCCTCGATTATGTCATCGGCTTCGTTGTTGACCTCACCGTTGATATAACTCATCAGCAGGATGATATCGGCCAGTTGCATACACCCGCGCAGTGAATTGATGATAAGCACGCGGCACAGTGCCCGTTTGCCGTATTTCTTGCCGTGAGGCGACGGTACCCAGCCGCGCTTGACCCAGTTTTGAACGGTCGAAGCAGGCAGACCGGTTATCTCGGTCATTTGAGACAGTCCGATGCCGCCAGTCAACTCAAATAGGGTGTCGATAAACTGCGGCCCCTTTTCACATTCAACTGCTGAGCCGGGTAAAAATTCAGCCATTTCTAATCCCTCGGTTCCTTAGGTATTTTTTAATGGTGATTTGATTATATAATAAGTTCATGCGAACTTCAAACTTCATTTTCATATGTTTTGATTATTTGGTGTGCCGATTTTTGAAATTAGATTGAGTTTTCTCTGTTTTTCGTCGATTTTTATCATTTTAACATATAGTGCATATTTTTGTTAATTTTTGCTTTTAAATTGGTGCAATATCTGTTATAATAATTGTATCTGTGATTATAACAAAAACGGAGGCGTGACTGTTGAATATAAATATTGACGGTCTGAATATAAATTACATCGATGTAGGTGAGGGCAAACCGATAGTTATGCTTCACGGCTGGGGCTCATCACTCGATGCTTTCAGGTTGATTACCGACTGCCTCTCGTCCGGTCGGCGTGTCATTGCTCTCGATTTTCCGGGTTTCGGCGGCAGTGATATGATTGGCGAGCCCTGGAGCGTTGAGGATTATTGCCAATTTACACTGAAATTTTTTGATGCGCTCGATTTGCACGACCCCGACCTTATCTGTCACTCATTTGGCGGCCGCATTGTCATTAAACTGTGCGGCAGCGGACGGCTCAATCCCGAAAAAATCGTCCTCATGGACGCCGCCGGCATCAAAAATAAACCAAGCGTCAAATCGCGTGTTCGCACCGCCGCCTTTAAAACAGGCAAGTTCCTTTTGACCCTGCCGATTGTGCGCAACTTCAGCCGGTCGGCTCTCGACCGACTGCGGGCTCACTTCGGCTCGGCCGATTACAATTCGGCGCCGCCGGTGCTGCGTTCAACGCTGGTCAAAGTGGTCAATGAGGATTTGCGCGATTATCTTAAAAATATTAAGGCGTCGGCTCTGCTTATATGGGGCGACCTTGACACGGCGACGCCGCTGAGCGACGCCAAACTGATGGAGCGCGAGATTTCTGACTGCGGTTTGTGCGTCATCAAGGGAACCGGCCACTTTTCATTCATCGAGCGTCCTGCTCAGGTCAATGCTATCCTATTGAGTTTTTTCGGAGGATAATTATGAATTTGAACATAATTGTAACGGTTTTGCTCGGCCTTTCGGGTGCGGTTTTGCTGACTGAACAATTACATATGTTACAGCAAAACTCCTACTTCAACTCGAGATATCTCGGCTGGCTGCGCACATCATTTGGCGCGTT
>JAQXHB010000098.1 GCA_029007015.1 Bacillota bacterium
GTGAGGTATTCGGGCGGTTACGGGTCCCGACTGAAAACTTTTTCCCTCCGCGTGAGTGCGAGGGCGGGATTTCACCTTGCAGCGGCTGCTGTGGCTGCAGTGCTGACAGCCAGTCATAATCAATACAAAACACCCCTGACAAATATGTCAGGGGTGTTCTTTGCAGCCAATCAAATAAGCGATTGGTCAAAGTTATAGGGTGCCGCCGTTTCTGCCGTGCGGTACTCGTGCTTTTCATAGTATCCTATCAATCGGCCGGTTTCATCTCTGAGCGCGACCATGTAAACATCTTTGTTTTCCGACTGATTGTTGTAGATAAACATCATGTTATTTGACTCGCTTTGGGCAAACCACGATACAACCTTTTGTATAATCTCGCGCGACCCTTCACTGTGGCAGTCGAGCAGATTTTTGCCGATGAGCGCGTCGCCGCCGCGCTTTGAGTATCGCCTTATGGCGGCCGGATTCATATAAATTATGGTGTGGTCGGTGTTACACAGCACGATAGCGGCGCGGTCGTGCTCGAGAACGCTTTTGAAAAACTGCTCCATTTTTTACTCCTTTGACAGACAAAATACCTATGAATCTTATATCACAAAGGGCAAAAAATGTCAACCGCCGGGCAAAGTCCAGACATCGGCAAACTTAAAGCAAATAATTCTAAAATATGTTACACGGTATTGACATTTTCTGTGTACTGGTATAAACTGTCATAGGTGGTTAGATAAAACTAACCGGATGTTAAAAAATGAGGTAGTTACATGAGCATTTTTTGGTGGGTAGTAATTATAACAGCCATCGCCGGCGTCGGCGGGACGGGCCTCGGCGGAATTGTCGGCGCGGTTTTGCAGCGCGATTCCAATAAGATTGTCAGCCTCTTGCTGGCCTTTGCCAGCGGGATTATGCTGGCGGTGGTTTGCTTTGACCTTATTCCGGGGGCCTTTCGCCCCGAGGGCGCAGACGGCGATATGCCGATTGCGTTGGTCATATTCGGTGTTGCCATCGGATACGCGGTCATTTATCTGCTAAACTATATTATCGACAAGCACACCAACCCCGAGGTTCAGCACATCGACTCCAACCATCCGCACACGGCGGACGCGTTGAATGAACTTATCCACTCCGACCATTACAGCGTTCATGCAAGCAACCGTAAGAAGGGCAGCGGCGATTTGTTCATCGCAGGTACCGTCATGGCGTGCGCAATTGCCCTGCACAATATGCCGGAGGGCATGGTCATCGGCGCCTCTTATGCCGGCGATTCGGGTGCAAGAATCAACGGTGTCGGCCTGGCCGTCGCCATTGTTATCGGCCTGCACAATATACCCGAGGGCATGTCGGTGTCGGTGCCGCTCATTTCAGGAGGTATGAAAAGGTGGAAGGCGATATGCGTCACCGCTCTGTCGGGCGCACCCACCGTTATCGGCGCGATGATAGGTTATTCGCTTGGGCTCATCAGTCCCGTTTGGCTTTCGCTGTCGCTCAGTTTTGCCGGCGGCGCCATGCTGTATGTTGTGCTTGGTGAGTTGTTGCCTGCGGCATTTTTGATGCAAAAGTCAAAGGCACCCGGCGTACTTACCCTTGTCGGGATGTTGGTCGGCGTTGTGCTGGTGTATGTGTAACTTCTTTGCTCAAAAAACATGAATGACAAGCTGATTCGGCTTGTCATTTTTTGCTTGTGCACATATTTACTGCAAACGGGATGTGAAAAAAGTTTTATTTGTTAATAAATAATAAAAAAATTACTTTAAATTCCAAAAAAATATTGATAATTAACTATCAAAGTGGTAATATGAAAGTACAGAAATAATTTTTAGGAGGTCCATTATGGCTAACAGATTTGTGTTGAATGAAACAAGTTATCACGGCAAGGGCGCAATAAAAGAGATTGCGACCGAGATTAAGGGCAGGGGATTTAAAAAGGCTTTTGTATGCTCTGACCCCGACTTAATAAAGTTCGGTGTCACCAAGAAGGTGACCGATGTGCTCGACGCGGCCGGCATCGACTACGACATTTACAGCGAAATTAAGCCCAACCCGACCATCGAGAATGTTCAGACGGGCGTAGCCGCTTTCAAGCAGAGCGGCGCCGACTGCATCGTTGCCATCGGCGGCGGCTCGTCTATGGACACGGCAAAGGCTATCGGCATTATTATCACCAACCCCGATTTTGCCGATGTTAAGTCGCTCGAGGGTGTCGCTCCCACGACCAACAGATGCGTGCCGATAATTGCCGTTCCGACCACGGCCGGTACTGCCGCCGAGGTTACCATCAACTATGTTATCACCGACGAAGAGAATAACAGAAAGATGGTCTGTGTTGATCCCAAGGACATTCCGATTGTTGCTCTTGTTGACCCCGATATGATGTCCTCTATGCCGAAGGGACTCACTGCGGCCACCGGCATGGACGCGCTCACCCACGCTATCGAGGGCTACATAACAGCCGGCGCGTGGGAGTTGTCGGACATGTTCCACCTGAAGGCTATTGAGATTATCTCTCGCTCACTGCGCGGCGCGGTTGAGAACACCGACGAGGGCAGAGAGGGCATGGCACTCGGTCAGTATGTCGCCGGCATGGGCTTCTCCAATGTCGGTCTGGGCATTGTCCACTCGATGGCTCACCCGCTTGGCGCCGTTTATGACACTCCGCACGGCGTGGCAAATGCCATCATTCTGCCGACCGTTATGGAGTACAACGCTCCTGCGACGGGCGAGAAGTACAGAGACATTGCAAAGGCGATGGGCGTTGAGGGCGTCGATAATATGACCATTGACGAAGCCAGAAAAGCGGCTATAGATGCTGTTAAGCAACTTTCTGAGGATGTCGGTATTCCGGCTAATTTGAAGGATATCGTCAAGCCGGAGGATGTCGATTTCTTGGCTCAGTCGGCATATGACGATGCTTGCAGGCCCGGCAACCCGAGAGAGACCAGTGTTGAGGAGATTAAACAACTCTATCTGTCGCTGATGTAATCACACCTTGTTTAAATTATCGGCCCGAGTTATATCGGGCCGATTTCATTTAAGCGGCCGGACCGGCACAGTTGATTTCAAAAAGGTGGCAATTTGCGTGCCGATTTGTTATAATCAAATTAAAGGCACTTGCCGTGCTCAATAAACGCTCAAAGGATAAATGCAGATGCAACTGAAAGTAATCGCACATATTCATAACGACTTTGCCGATAAATTCGGCGTGCCGCGTCAAAGCGGGCTGATTGACTCGGTTGAATCGCTCATCGTGTTCGAACCGGAGTACAGAAATACCGACGCCCTGCGCGGCATTGATGGCTTTTCGCACCTGTGGCTGATTTGGCAGTTTTCGCTGGCAGTGCGCGATGAGTGGTCGCCCACTGTGCGTCCGCCGCGTCTCGGCGGCAACAAGCGCATGGGTGTTTTTGCGACGCGCTCACCCTTTAGGCCCAATTCACTCGGGCTGTCGTCGGTGCGCCTGCTCGGCACAGAGCACACCGACCGGTGGGGCACTGCGCTCAGGGTGGCAGGTGCCGATATGATGAACGGAACGCCGATATTCGATATCAAGCCCTATCTTGCATACACCGACAGCCATCCCGAAGCGCTGGGCGGCTTTACCGACAGCGTCATGCGCGCCAAACTGACAGTCAATGTCGGTGAGAGCATTGCATCCGATTTGCCGCCGAGCGATTTGCGGACGATATGTGATATCCTGTCTGAGGACCCGCGCCCATCATACATTGATGACCCGAGCAGGGTTTACGGTATGAGGTACGGCCGATATGAAGTTAAATTTACCGTCGATAACAATATTTTGACCGTGACCGGCATTGAACGGGCAAATTGATAATAATATTTAAGGAGTATGCAAAATGGAGAAATTTTTGGATATGACCATCGAATATGTCACCAAGGCTGGCATAAACCTTTTGCTGGCGATATTATTGCTCGTTGTCGGCATCAAACTGTCCAACTGGGCTATCAAATTACTGCAAAAGGGTAAGGGCTTTTCAAAACTGGATGTAAGCCTGCAAAGTTTTTTGAAAAGTTTTCTGAAAATAGTGCTCTATATACTGGTGATTATCACGGCCGCGGTGGTACTTGGCATACCGACCACATCGTTTATAACCATGCTGGCGTCAGCCGGTGTGGCCATCGGCCTTGCCATTCAGGGCGCACTGAGCAATTTTGCCGGCGGATTGATGATACTGTTTTTCAAGCCGTTTCATGTCGGTGACTACATTGAGGCGGAGGGTGGTCAGGGCACCGTAACCGATATAACCGTCTTTTACACTTTCATTACCACCAATGACAGCAAGGTTATCACCCTGCCCAACGGCACTCTGACCAATTCATCGGTGATAAACTACACCCGTACCGGCAAGCGGAGGGTCGATTTGACCTTCTCGGTGTCATACAGCAGCGATACCGAAACGGTCAAGCGCCTGCTCGTAAAAGTGGCGGAGGATGACCCGCTGGTGTTTGATGACCCGGCGCCAAACGCCCGAATGGTCAAACAAAACTCGTCATCCCTCGACTTTACTCTGTTTGCATGGTGCAAGTCGGAGGACTACTGGAGCGTCCTTTACAATTTGAATGAGAATGTAAAAGCCGCCCTTGACAGCGAGAACATTGTCATACCGTTCCCGCAGATTGATGTTCATTTGGACAAATAATTGCTTATCGGTAATAATCACGCCATTGTCGGCATATTGTCGTACAAGGGGTGATTGATTGTGCGTATTGCTCTGTGTGTTTGCGCGGCCGTGTGCGCCTGCTTTGTGATTGCTTTCAGTTTGAGGTGCAAAAGGCCTCTAAGGGCGTTTTTTATGAGCGGACTGACCGGCGTTGCCGTGCTGACAGTCATAAATCTGCTCTCGCCGCTGAGCGGAGTGTGGCTGGGTGTAAATCCGTGGTCGGTGGGCTGTTCGGCCGTTGCCGGCGTCCCCGGCGTGATACTTATGCTTACCATGCGCGTTTTATGGAATATTTAGGCCGTTTCGCAAGGTTGACTAATCACCGGCGATGTTGTATAATGAGGTATAAGTAACAAAAAGGAGTAGGAATATGAAACGAATTATCTGTTTGTTTTCTGCGTTGGCTGTACTGATGATGTGCTGTGCTTGTTCAAGCGAGCCGGACGGTACCTCCAGCGATACATCGAGCGTCGTCAGCACTGTACCCGATATTATTTATGATTCGAGCGTCCAAGTCAAAGTTCCCGATTTGGTGGGTATGAACTTTGAAAAGGCTCAGGAGCAATACGGCAAGGATATTGTGATTATTGCCGACTGGCAGTACAGCGATACTGTCGAATACGGTGTCATAGTCAGTCAGGCGACAAAGGCGGGCGACTCGGTCGCTCAGGGCACCAAAATAGAGGTTGTTATCAGCAAGGGCAAAAAACCGGCGGACACTACATCGACCGGTAGCGGCGGCGTTGCGTCTACCGCTTCGTCACAGGTGCCGTCATCGACTTCATCGGGCGCATTTACCGGCGACGGAACTGTAGGCGATAAGTATGTAACGATGGCTGATATAACCAATATGCCCAAGGCTCAGGCACTCATTGTTATTCATAACCTCGGGCTCAATGTCGGCAATATTATTGAGGCGGTCAAAGAGGGCATGCCCGCCGGATATGTCATTGCCCAGAGCAAACCGAAGGGAATGATACTGGAAAAGGGCAGTACCGTTGATTTGGTCATTTCCAAAGAGGGGTCGGTCAGCAGCGGCCTTGAGGAGCAGGAAATCATATTCTGACAAATGCAAAACCGGCAATTCATTGCGGATTGCCGGTTTTTAAAATTTTTTTGATATAGGTATTGACAAATCGAAACGACTGTGTTATTATGATAACGCTTTAGCATGATAAAACAATAAATTACATCATTAAGGAGAGATACTTATGAAAAAAATTCTTTCACTTATTCTTTTGGCTGTCATGAGCGTTTGCTGCCTCGCATCCTGCGGCAACACCGCCGCTGACACAAGCAGCACCGAGCAGACCGACCTTGACTACATCACCGCTAAGGGCAAACTCATCGTCGGTATCACCGATTTTGAGCCGATGGACTACATACCTGACGGCGAGACCGAGTGGACCGGCTTTGACGCTGAACTGGCCAGACTGGTTGGCGAAAAACTCGGTGTTACGGTTGAGTTCCAAGAGGTTAACTGGGAAAAGAAAGAGACCGAACTGGCATCTAAGACGGTTGACTGCATTTGGAACGGCCTTACATGGTCTGAGGACCGCGCACAGAATATGAGCATGACCGATTACTACATGCTCAACCGTCAGGTGATTGTTGTCAAGGCTGAAAATGCCGAAAAGTACAATACTCTTGATGCGCTCAAGTCGGCCAGCATTGCCGCCGAGTCTGGCTCTGCCGGCGAGGAATACATTACAAAGGCTCTGGCCGATGCTACCTACATCGAAAAGGACGGACAAAAGGACGTTCTGACCGAGTTGCTGGCCGGAACGGTTGACGCCGGCGTGCTCGACTACACAATGGCCTACTACCTTATCAACAAAGAGGGCAGCGATTTTGCCGGCCTCAAGATTCTTGAAGGCGTTGCCGAGGTAGAGGATGAGTACTATGCCATCGCTTTCCGCAAGGGCAGCAATGTAACCGCAAAGGTTAACGAAATACTCAAGACCATGAAGTCCGACGGCACCGTTGACCAGTTGGCCGCAAAGTACGGTCTGGCCGATGCTATCGTTAAATAATACCGACGGATACTTATAATTGCCGAGCGGCAGTCTGATTGGCTGCCGCTTACGGCATTTTTACTAAAAGGGTGGATTTATGTACAGTTTGTGGGAAGTTACCAAAACCCTGTGGGGCGGATTCGAAACGACGCTTTTGCTGTTCGCACTTACGCTGTTGTTTGCACTGCCGCTGGGGCTTATACTGTCCTTCGGCTCAATGTCGAAGTTCAAACCGCTGTCATATCTGGTGAAGGTGTTTGTGTGGATAGTTCGCGGAACGCCGCTAATGCTGCAAATTATGATAGTGTTCTATGTCCCCGGCCTGGTATTTGGCAACCCGATATTTTCGGGCAGGCGCTTTCTGGCCGCGCTGATAACCTTTGTTATCAACTACTCCTGCTATTTTTCTGAAATATACCGCGGCGGCATTGAGTCCATTCCGCGCGGACAGTACGAGGCGGGACAGATGCTGGGCATGACCCGCTCGCAGATATTTTTCAAGGTTGTCCTGCTTCAGGTTATCAAGCGCATCGTACCGCCCATGTCCAACGAAATAATAACCCTCGTCAAGGACACTTCGCTCGTGCGCGTCATCACCGTTATCGAGATTATTAAGGTGGCTGAGAAATTTGCCGCAAAGGGGCTTATTTGGCCGCTGTTCTATACCGGCGTGTTTTACCTTGTGTTCTGCGGACTGCTGACATTGCTGTTCGGCTATTTCGAGAAGAAAATGAGTTATTTCAGGAGTTAGGCTATGGCAATATTAGAAGTAAACAATATTTGCAAAAATTTCGGCAAAACCGAGGTACTGCGAGGCATCAGTTTTTCACTTGAAAAGGGACAGGTGATGTCTATAATCGGCTCGTCCGGCAGCGGCAAGACCACCTTGCTCAGGTGCATAAACTTCTTGGAGCGTGCCGACGGCGGCTCCATCACAGTAAACGGTGAAAAAATCTTTGATGCGGCAGTCGACACAAAACTCAGTGAACGGGAAATCCGCATGCGCCGTCTGCATTTTGGACTGGTATTTCAGCAGTTCAACCTGTTTCCGCAGTACACGGTGCTGCAAAATGTCATGCTGGCGCCGAAACTGCTTCACGCCGATAGCGACGAGAACATCAAAATAGAGGCGCTGGAACTGATTGACAGCGTCGGATTGAGCGACAAGCTGGACAATTACCCGTGCGAGATGTCGGGCGGTCAGCAGCAGCGAGTGGCCATTGCACGCGCATTGGCGCTCAAGCCTGATATACTCTGCTTTGATGAGCCGACCAGTGCGCTCGACCCGGAAATCACCGGCGAGGTTCTGCGCGTCATTAAGCAACTGGCCAGCCGCGATACGACCATGATAATTGTCACGCACGAAATGGGATTTGCCCGTGAAGTATCAGACACTGTGGTTTTCATGGATAACGGAATAATCGAGGAGCAGGGTGCGCCCGAAGATATCTTCGGCAACCCGCAGAGTGAGCGGCTGCGCGCTTTTCTCAATTCAACACTGCGCATATGATATTCTGCCGCTGTTGGCCGATTTGGTTGACGGCGGCCGTTTTGTTTGGTATAATGGAGACATATCTTCAACGGGGGCATGGCTATGGCATTTGTAACTATGAATAATGTTGTTAAAACATATAAAATGGGCGAGGTTTCAATCAACGCCGCCGCAGGGGTTTCCTTTTCGGTGCAAAAGGGCGAGTTGTGCGTCATTGTCGGGCCGTCCGGCAGCGGCAAGACAACCGTTCTCAACCTGCTCGGCGGCATGGATACCTCGACTTCGGGCGAAATTGAGGTCGACGGCGTGCGCGTTGACCGATTTAACGCGCGCCAATTGACCGAGTACCGCAGGCATGATATCGGCTTTGTTTTTCAGTTTTATAATCTGCTGCCCAACCTGACCGCACGCGAAAATGTTGAAATGGCCACGCAGTTTTCGGGCAACTCCATTGACGCAGACAAGATGCTTGCTTTGGTCGGCCTCGGTGAGAGACTTGACAATTTTCCCGCGCAGTTGTCGGGCGGCGAGCAGCAGCGCGTTTCCATCGCGCGTGCACTGGCCAAGCGGCCCAAACTGCTCCTTTGCGACGAGCCTACCGGCGCGCTCGACTTTGAGACGGGTAAAATGGTGCTGTCACTTTTGCAAAAAACCTGCAAAAAACTGGGCATGACCGTCATCATTGTTACACACAATTCGGCCATCACGCCCATGGCCGACAGGGTTATTCGCCTCAAAAACGGTCTGGTTGAGTCGGACACTGTAAATGAAACTCCGGCGCCGGCAGAAAGTATTGTGTGGTGAGCATAATGTTCAAACTTGCTGTGCGTGAAATCAGAAGAAATTTCGGCCGATTTATGTCGATTGTGTGCATAACGGCCATCGGTATAGCATTTTTTGCCGGTGTACGCGCGGCCGAGCCTGATATGAAGGAGTCGGCCGACCGGTACTTTGACGATTATCATCTGTTTGATTTGCACCTTAAATCAACGACTGCGTTTGACGATGATGACATTGCCAAACTAAACGACTTTTCGGGCGGCAGCGTCTATGCAGGATTCAGCGCGGATATGCTGGCAGTCAGCGGCGAGAGCACGAGCGCCGTGCGTGTTTATTCTTATAATGACAATGTAAACACCGTCCAACTGACCGATGGCCGCATGCCGATGAGTGACAAGGAGTGCATCGTAGACTGCACCTCTATCAGGGCGAATATAAAAATCGGTGATAAGATAACGCTTGCCACGACCGACGACAGCGCGGTACTGAACAACACCGAACTGAATGTGGTCGGTCTGTTTGAAAGCCCGATGTATATTTCGGGCAGTGAATTGGGTTCGACCACCATAGGCAGTGGTGTTATCAGCAATGTTATTTATGTCCGCGAAAGCAATTTTGCGCTGACCGATTATACAGATGTTTATCTGCGATACGACAGCCTTACCGACCTTGACTGCTATTCAGACGCCTATATCGGCTCGGTTGACTCTTTGGTCGAGCGAATTGACGGGCTGAATGACGAGCGCGTCAGAGAAATATACGGCGAGCAGTTGACCAAACTTGAAAAGCAGATGGCCGCTCAGCAAGATATGCTGGACGCGTTGCAGTTGTCTATGACGGTGAGCAATGATAGAATTGCCGACGCTCAGAAGGAACTGGAGGACAGCAAAGCCGATTTGGACGAGATGAGAGATTATCTGGACCAATACGGAAAACTGGTCGGCATGACCCATGAGGAGGCCACGGAGTATTTCAGCGCCCGCACCAAAGAGATGGAGACTCTGCGCGCCGATATCAACAAATATTCCGACGATTACACCGAGCGACTTAACAAGTACAACACCGACCTTGCGGCGCTGACCGATAAATATACCGAGGCGAAAGAGAAATATGACGCCGCGGTGCTTAAACTTAACGGCAGTGACCCCGATAAAGAGGCCCAACTGACCGAGAATTATAATAAAAAAGTCGCCCAACTTGACGAGGAGAAAGCGCGCCTTGATTTGGAGTATGAGTCGCTCGTTGAACTTAACGCGACCGTCAACGAATATATCAAAGCATACAATGAGTTGGCGGAATCGCTCAAAAGTGAAAGCGATGAGGTCGATGGCGGCGAATTTAACAGGGATAATTACTTAAAACTGGAACTGAAATACGCCGTTATGGAGTCTGATTATCAACTGCTGGAAAGCAAAGTTCAGCAGATTAACATGACCTCGATTGCCGAAGCGGTTATGCTCCAAAGCGAAATCAACCAAATCAAGTCGGAAAGCAACTTCACCCAAAGCGTGCTCGACATTTACAAACTGCCGAGGTGGATTACTTACACCCGCGGGCATAACCCGGGATATGTTGAATACGGCCAAAATGCCGAGCGCGTCGGCAATATCGGCAAGGTGTTTCCGGTGTTCTTTCTGGCGGTCGCGGCGCTCGTCTGCCTGAATGCTATGACTCGCATGTCCGAGGAGAAACGCGGCGAAATGGGCACGCTGAAGGCACTGGGCGTCAGCGGCGGTCAGGTTATGCAGATGTTTCTTATTTATGCGTCGCTGGCAACTGTTATCGGGTGCATAGTCGGCGTTGCTGTCGGGTTTAAGCTGTTCCCGTTTGCCATAATTCAGGCTTATGGCATGATGTATCGCGTGCCGGTTGTTTACATTCCTTACCGGCCGATGCTGGCCGCCCTCTCATCGGCCGCCATGCTCGCGTGTATACTCATTACCGCGGCGGTTTCGTGCGGCGGCGCCCTGCGCAGGACGCCGGCCGAACTCATCAGGCCAAAGGCGCCACGAAGCGGCAAGCACATTTTGCTGGAGCGTGTGCGCCCTGTGTGGCGGCACATGAATTTCATAAAGAAGGTCACTGCGCGCAATATTTTCAGGTACAAAAAGCGCATGATAATGATTGTCATCGGTATTGCCGGATGCACCGCACTCACCCTTACCGGATTCGGACTGCGCGACTCGATAAACGATGTGGTCGACTTGCAATATAACAAAATTTGGAAGTATGATGCGGCCGAGGTATTTACCGATTTTGGCGATGCCACCCTCGATGAAGTGCTGTCGGCAGTTCACGGCGCCGATGAAAATGCCGTCGCAATGCCGGTTTATCAGGGCGCTATTGACATCAAAGCCGGGAATAATTCGGTAGAAGCAACGGTATTTGTGCCGCAGCAGAGCGACCGGCTCAGTGACTATGTACTGCTCAATTCACGCACTGAAGGCGAGCAGTACACGCTCGGTGACAGCGGAGTGATTTTGACCGAGAAAGCCGCGAAACTGTTGAATGTATCGGTCGGTGACAAGGTGACCCTCATCATAAATGACAAGGAGTACAGCGTGCCCATTGATGCGGTGTGCGAGAACTATGTGGCGCACTATGCCTTTATGTCACCGCAGTTCTACTCCGGCCTGCTGTCAGATGAGTGTAAGTATAACACTGTGCTGATTTCTTACAGCCGGGCGATGAGCGCAGATAAAGAGACACAGATGTGCGAGTCTCTGCTGGGCGTCGATTCGGCCATGAGCGTGACCGTTCTGTCAGATAAGCAGGATGTGTTTTCCGACATGATGGATTCGCTCAATATCGTCGTTGTGGTGCTGATTATATCGGCCGGACTGCTGGCTTTTGTGGTGCTATACAACCTGACGCTGATAAACATTACAGAGCGGGAGAGAGAACTGTCTGTGATGAAGGTGCTCGGCTTTTACGGGCGCGAGGTGTCGGCATACATTTTCCGCGAGAGCATTGTGCTGACTGTCATCGGCATTGTTTTTGGACTGGGAGTGGGCAGACTGCTGACCGGGTTTGTTATCACAACGGCCGAAATTGACATGGTCATGTTCGGACGCGAAATTTACCTGCCGAGTTACTTGCTGGCGGCGGCAATTACACTGGTTTTTGCTGTCATAGTCAGTTTGTTTATGCGGCGCAAAATCACCGATATCAATATGGCGGAATCGCTCAAATCGGTTGAATAAAAAATATAAGCCCCCGAACCATCGGGGGCTTATAATATGCACAGGATGTTTAATTAAAACTCGATTTTTTTGGCAATGTAATCGGCAAGGCTGTCTATGGCGATGCGCTCCTGCTGCATGGTGTCGCGGTCGCGAACGGTAACGCATCCGTCCTCCTCGCTCTCAAAGTCATAGGTGATGCATATCGGAGTGCCGATTTCGTCCTCGCGGCGGTAACGCTTGCCGATAGAGCCGGCATCGTCAAAGTCGATCATAAATTGCTTGGACAACTCGTTCTTGATGGCCAGCGCCTTGTCGCTGAGTTTCTTGGAAAGGGGCAGAACGGCCGCCTTGAACGGGGCAAGCGCCGGATGGAATCGCAGAACGACACGGGTGTCATTCTTTTCGGGGTCGATGATTTCCTCGTCGTAGGCATCGCAAAGGAAAGCGAGGAAGGAACGCTCAACACCGAGCGACGGCTCAATGACATACGGAACATAGCGCTCGTTGCTCTCCGGGTCGAAGTAGGTCAAATCCTTGCCGGAGGTGTTTTGGTGCTGTGTCAGGTCGTAGTCGGTGCGGTCAGCCACACCCCACAACTCGCCCCAGCCGAAGGGAAATAGGAACTCAAAGTCGGTGGTTGCCTTGGAGTAGAAGCAAAGTTCCTCGGGGTCGTGGTCGCGCAGACGCAGATTTTCCTCTTTCATGCCGAGGGAAAGGAGCCAATCGCGGCAGAAACCGCGCCAATATGAGAACCATTCGAGGTCGGTGCCGGGCTTGCAGAAGAACTCAAGTTCCATCTGCTCAAATTCGCGTACGCGGAAGATAAAGTTGCCGGGAGTAATCTCGTTGCGGAACGATTTGCCGATTTGTCCGATGCCGAAAGGCAATTTTTTACGCGTGGTGCGCTGAACATTGGCAAAGTTTACAAATATACCCTGAGCAGTTTCGGGGCGCAGATAAACGGTGTTTTTTGCGTCCTCGGTTACGCCCTGAAATGTTTTGAACATCAGGTTGAACTGGCGAATATCTGTGAAATTGTGCTTGCCGCAACTCGGGCAGGGAATGTTGTGCGCCTCTACATAATCCTTCATTTCCTGTTGGGTGAAAGCGTCAATCGGCTTGTCGAGGGTGAGGCCGTTTTCTGCGTTGTAGTCCTCGATAAGTTTGTCGGCACGGAAGCGCTCCTTGCACTCGCGGCAGTCCATGAGCGGGTCAGAGAAGCCGCCGAGGTGACCAGAAGCAACCCAAGTCTGCGGGTTCATCAGTATGGCTGCATCAAGTCCGACATTGTACTGATTTTCCTGCACAAACTTTTTCCACCAAGCGCGCTTGATGTTGTTTTTGAGTTCGGCGCCGAGCGGGCCGTAGTCCCATGTATTGGCCAGACCGCCGTAAATCTCACTGCCGGCAAAAACAAATCCGCGGCCCTTGGCAAGTGCGACTATGGTGTCCATTGACTTTTTACTGTTATCCATTTGCTTACACCTCTTATTTATATTAAATTTTATAATAATATAATTGCCTTAATTTGTCAAGGTTTTGAGCACCGATAGCCGCATTTAGTTTTTGACCGGAATTTATGCATATTTATGCAAATAACCGTTGAAAAATTATCGGTTATGTTGTATTATTAAAGTGTATATTTGTATTTAGGGGAATTTGAAATGAAAAGAACACAAGCCAGAGAGCAGGCATTTATATTGATTTTTGAGAAGGGTTTCAGAGATGAATCGGTGGACGAGATTATTGAGTCGGCCGTTGATGCGCGCGAACTGGTTGACGAGCCGTATGCGCACAGTTGCGCCGTCGGCGTCAGCGAGAAGCAGAGCGAACTCGATGGGTACATCTCGTCGGCATCAACCGGCTGGAGTATTGCGCGCATCTCTCGCGTTTCAATGGCGATAATGCGTCTGTCGGTGTACGAGATGCTTTATGTCGAAAATGTACCCGTCAGCGTCAGCATAAATGAGGCGGTCGAACTGGCGAAAAAGTACGGCGGCAGCGATGACCCGTCATTTGTAAACGGCGTGCTCGGCGCCATTGCAAAAGCGGTGGACAAACAGTAATGTTTATCGGTTTTGATACCAGCAACTACACCACTTCGGCCGCGGCATATGATGCCGCCAGACGTGAGATGCACTCATTCAAGCGGCTTCTGCCGGTCAAAGAGGGGCAACTCGGTCTGCGCCAGAGCGACGCGCTGTTTCACCATGTTCAGCAGATGCCCGAGATTGCATCTCAGGCGATTGCGGCGTGCGGCGGCTCGATAGATGCAGTCGGCGCATCCACACAGCCGCGTGCGGTTAATGGCAGTTACATGCCCTGCTTCAGCGCCGGCACAACGGTTGCACGTGCAGTAGCCGACACCGCAGGTGTGCCGCTGTACGGCTTTTCCCATCAGCAGGGGCATATTGCCGCGGCGCTTTATTCTGCCGGGCGTGTTGATTTGCTTGACAGCCGTTTTATTGCCTTTCACTTTTCGGGCGGCACATCCGAGGCGGTGCTGGTGACGCCCGACCGTCAGCAGATAATTAAATGCGACATGATTGCCCATTCGACCGACCTAAAGGCAGGTCAGGCGATTGACCGTGTAGGAGTCATGCTCGGACTGCCCTTTCCTGCCGGGCCGGCGCTTGAAGTTTTGGCCGCCGACGCACCGCCGAGCGGCAAAATCAAGTTGTCTATGAACGGCGCCGACCCCAGCATATCCGGCCTTGAAAACAAGTGCAAAAAGATGCTCGGTGACGGTATCGCTCCGGCTGTTATTGCCCGATTTGCCATTGACTACATCTGCGCCGTTGTTGAGTGCATGAGCGAGCGGCTGATATCTCAGTACGGTCGTTTGCCGCTGGTGTATGCCGGCGGAGTTATGAGCAACAAAATCATTGCAAATCGCATAACCGAGCGGTTTGGCGGCTGTTTTGCCGAGCCACAGTATTCCTCTGACAATGCGGCCGGCATTGCTCTGCTCGCGGCTGTCAAGTCAAAATCGGTGTGAGGTGAGACAAGGTGAACGACAGTTTGATTTTTTCTGTATCACAACTCAACGGCTATGTCAAAAGGTCGCTTGAGAACGACCCGAATTTGACCAATATATATGTTGTAGGTGAGATATCAAATTTCACCAATCACTACAAATCAGGGCATTTTTATATGTCGCTCAAGGATGACGGCGCTGTTATCAAGGCGGTCATGTTTCGCTCGGCCGCGTCTCGCGTGCGCTTTGATGTGCAAAACGGTATGCGCGTCGTCTGTCGCGGCCGCGTCTCTCTGTATGAACGCGACGGCTCATATCAGTTTTACATCGACCAAATGCAGCCCGACGGCGCGGGAGCGCTTCAACTGGCGTTTGAGCAGTTGACACAGAGGCTGCGCGGCGAGGGGCTGTTTGATGAGAGCCACAAGCGCCCTCTGCCGAAGTACCCGTCGCAGATAGCGGTCATCACCTCTGACACCGGAGCCGCAGTGCAGGATATACGCAACATACTGTCGAGGCGGTGCCCATCGGTTAGGATGATTATGTGCCCCGTTTTGGTGCAGGGTGACGGCGCCGCGCCGCAACTGATTGATGCCGTAAATCGTGTTAACGCCGCCGAGTGCGCCGACCTAATTATTATCGGTCGCGGCGGCGGGTCACTGGAGGACCTTTGGGCGTTTAACGATGAAGGGCTTGCGCGGGCAATATTTGGGTCGCACATTCCGGTTATCAGTGCCGTCGGTCATGAGACCGATTTTACAATATGCGATTTTGTTTCCGATGTTCGCGCACCGACACCGTCGGCGGCCGCGGAATTGGCTGTACCCGACCGGCGCGAAGTGGCCGATTACATAGCCGTTCTGCTCAATAGGTCAGCCCGAGCCGTTTCGGCACAGGCGCGGCAGTACCGACTGCGCCTTGACCACTGTGTGAACAGCCGCATGATGGCGGCGCCGATGCAACTGACCGAGCGCTGCCGCGAGCGCCTTGACTACACCGTGCGCGACTGTACGGCCGCATTTTCGGCCGCCGTCGGCAATTACCGCCAAAGTTTAAGTGTTGTGTGTGCCAGACTGGCGGCGCTCAATCCGCTCTCAACATTGGCACGCGGGTATTCGATTGCATCGTCCGGCGGACGGGTAATCGGCAGTGTAGGTAATTTGAATGTGGGCCAAAAATTTAATTTGCGCTTGTCCGACGGCGAGGCGGAATGTACTGTCGAGCGAGTAAACAGATTGGAGAATTGAGATGGATTTTAACGCTATGATGGAGCGGCTGGAGCAAATTGTCAAACTGCTTGAGGGCGGCGAGACAACTTTGGAACAGTCGATTGAACTGTATAAGGAGGCCACCGAACTGGCCGACAAATGCAATCAGCGGCTCAAAAAGGCCGAACTGAGCATAGTACAACTGACCGAAGCCGAGGGTGAAAAAGATGAGTAACTCATGTTCAATGCTCGATGAGCACATCAGCCGGTTTAATAAACACATCGGTGAATATATGCCGCGTGAAAACCCTCTTTACAACAGCGTTATAGATGCGATGAATTATTCGCTTACGGCCGGCGGCAAACGGATACGGCCGGCGCTTGTATATGAATTTTGCACTGCCTGCGGCGGCAACGCGGACGATGCTTCGGCCGCCGCGTGCGCTGTGGAGATGATACACACATATTCGCTTATTCACGACGATTTGCCGTGTATGGATGACGATGACTTTAGGCGCGGCAGACAGTCGTGCCATAAGGCATTCGGTGAGGATATTGCCCTGCTGGCGGGAGATGCACTTCAGGCGCTCGCCTTTGAGACGGTGGCCAAAACTCCTGAGTCGGTTGACAGCCGCCGCGTGCTGAAAGCGTCTGCCTTTCTGGCCAAGCGGTGCGGCGCCGCCGGCATGGTCGGCGGTCAGATAATCGACCTTGCGTGCGAGGGACGCCATGCTCCCATAGATACCCTGACCACCATGTATTTGTTAAAGACGGGCGCGCTTATCGAGGCGGCATCGGTGATGGGCTGTATCATCGGCGGCGGAAGCAAGGAGCAGATAGCGGCCGCTTCATCGTTTGCAAACAAACTCGGTTTGGCCTTTCAAATTCAGGACGATGTGCTCGATGTGGAGGGGGACGAGGCTCTGCTCGGCAAGCCGATTGGCAGTGACGAGGCAAGCGATAAGTCTACCTATGTCTCGCTCATCGGATTGAGTCACAGCAAGGAACTGGTCAAAAAGTACACCGATGAGGCCAAAGGGGCGCTTGAGATATTCGGCAGTCGGGCCGACCGTTTGCGTGATTTGGCCGATTACCTGATAATCAGACAGAAATAAGGAATAACCGATAATGAATATTTTTGAGAATTATACACTGATAAGTGCTGTTATAGCATGGTTTATTGCGCAGGTGTTAAAGGTAATTTTAACACTCGTTACAACCAAAAAATTTCAGATAGAGCGAATGGTCGGCCCCGGAGGCATGCCGAGTGCACACTCCGCCAGCGTATGTGCGCTGACTGTCGCTGTGCTTTTTCAGTACGGCGCCGCGTCGGTTGAGTTCGCCATCTGTTTTGTACTTTCGACCATTGTTATATATGACGCGACCAGCGTGCGCTGGCAGGCGGGCGAACAAGCCAAGGCCATCAACAAATCATACAAGAAAATCAACGAACTTATTAACGGTGAAAACACCGAGCCGCTGACCCTTGAAGATTTGAAAGAGGTTCTCGGCCACACCAAGTTGGAGGCTCTGGCCGGTGCCGTGCTTGGCACCGTTGTGGCTATTGTTATGCACTTCATTTACATAGGAGGCAATTTATACTGATGCTTGATAAAATCAAATCACCCGACGATATTAAGCAACTGAATAACGCCGAACTAAACTCGCTTTGTGATGAAATACGCGCAAGGCTTATTGATACCGTGTCCAAAAACGGCGGACATCTCTCATCTAATCTCGGCTGTGTTGAACTGACGGTGGCCATGCACCGCGCCTTTGATTCGCCGCGTGATACATTTTTGTTCGATGTCGGCCATCAGTCGTATGTGCACAAACTGCTTACCGGCCGCAATGATCGCTTTGACACCATTCGCAAGGCGGGCGGCCTGTCGGGTTTTATGAACCCGGACGAAAGCGAACATGACGGCTTCGTCAGCGGTCACAGCAGTAACTCCATTTCGGCCGCGCTTGGCATTGCTACTGCCAAACGGCTTCGAGGTGACGACAGTTATACCGTGGCTGTGATAGGCGACGGCGCGCTGACCGGCGGTCTCGCCTTTGAGGGGCTTAATAACGCCGCACGCAGTCATACCCGGCTGATAATCATACTAAATGACAACAAGATGAGTATATCTCGCAATGTTGGCGCCTTTTCGCGCCATTTGCAGAGTTTGCGCATGCGCTCGGACTACATAAAAACCAAGCGCAGTGTCAAAAACCGGCTGGACAGGGTGCCGCTTATCGGGCGGCCGCTGTCGGTGGGCATCAGCAATGTTAAGTCATTTTTTAGGCAAGCGTTGCTCGGCTCAAACATATTTGAGTCGATCGGATTTTACTACATGGGGCCGGTCGACGGCCACAATATTGAGGCCGTCCAGTCCCTGCTGGAGGCGGCTAAACTGTCCAATCAGCCGGTGGTACTGCATGTGTGCACAACCAAGGGCAAGGGCTACACATTTGCCGAGCGCAATCCAAGGGATTACCACGGTGTGCCGTCGTTTGATGTTACTACCGGCGACTATACGAGCGGCAGTGAAAACTATTCGTCGCAGTTCGGCCGCTATCTGTGCGATATCGCCGAGCGTGACCATTCGGTGTGTGCCATTACCGCCGCAATGACAGAGGGCACCGGGTTGGGTGAGTTCAGAGAGAAGTTCAAAGCGCGCTTTTTCGATGTCGGCATTGCCGAGCAACACGCCGTTACCTTTGCCGCCGGTTTGGCGCGCAAGGGTATGAAGCCGGTGTTCGCGGTTTATTCCTCGTTTTTACAGCGCGGCTATGACCAGGTACTGCACGACGCCGCCATAAAGGGTGAACACATCGTTTTGTGCGTCGACCGCGCCGGTGTCGTCGGTGACGACGGCGTGACCCATCAAGGATTGTTCGATATTCCCATGCTAATGGGCATACCGGGCGTTACAATATTTGCACCGTCTTGTTACAGCGACCTAAAGGCCATGCTCAGTACGGCTGTTTATGACACGCCGGGAGTCGCTGTTGTTCGCTATCCGCGCGGCGGCCAATCGGAAATGCCCGACGGATACTCTGCAACAGTCGAACCGTTTAGCGTGTTCGGCAGTGGCGGCGGCACCGCCGTTGTCACCTACGGGCGCACATTTTCTGCGGCGTATGCGGCGGCCAATGGGGAAAATGCCGATGTTATCAAGTTGAATTGCATAAAGCCGCTTGATGAGCGCCTAATCGACACTCTCAAAAGGTACGACAAGGTTGTTTTTGTAGAGGAATCAATGAAACTCGGCAGTGCCGGCGCCGCAGTTGCCGACCGACTGATGGAGAGCGGCTACGGCGGCAGATTTATTCACCGCGCCGTTGACGACCGATTTGTTCAGCAGGGTAATGTGCAGAATGTACTGCATGAATACGGATTGGACGCCGAAGGCATTGCGGCGCTGATAAAGGGGGAGTGAGCGTGGCCGAAAAGTTGAGACTGGACACAGCCGTCTTTGAACAGGGCTATGCCGATAGCCGCGAGCGGGCCAAAGCGCTCATTATGGCCGGCGTTGTTTATGTGAATAATCAAAAGGCGGACAAGCCGGGCATGACACTCAAGGAGGGAGACAGTCTGGAGGTTCGCGACAACGCCCTTAAGTATGTCAGCCGCGGCGGATATAAACTGGAAAAGGCAATTGAGGTTTACCCAATTAACCTCAGCGGTGCGGTCTGTGCCGATATCGGCGCATCGACCGGCGGATTTACCGACTGCATGCTGCAAAACGGAGCGGCCAAGATTTACGCTGTCGATGTCGGCTACGGCCAACTTGCATGGCAGTTGAGATGCGATGAGCGCGTCGTCAATATGGAGCGCACCAATTTTCGCCATGTTACGGCCGAGCAGATTCCCGAGCCGCTCGACTTTGCCAGTGTCGATGTGTCATTCATTTCACTCAAACTCATTTTGCCGGTACTGCACAGCCTGCTCGGTGACGGCAAAACGGCCGTCACCCTCATCAAACCGCAGTTTGAGGCAGGGCGTGAGTCGGTTGGCAAGAAGGGCGTCGTGCGCGACCCCGCCGTGCATAGGCGCGTACTGGAAACGGTGACGCAGTTTATGCTTGAGTGCGGTTTTTCGGTGCTCGGCGTCGAGTATTCGCCCATTAAGGGACCGCAGGGAAACATTGAGTATTTGGCATATATCAGAAAAGATGCCGAGCCTAAAATGTGCCAATTCTCGGCTGAAAAGTTGGTCGAGGAGTCACATAAACAACTATCAAAGGGGGAGTGACGGTGGTAATCGCGCTCATCATAAACGCCGAAAAGGCCAATTCGGCATCGGTTGCGCAGACGGTCGCAGACCGCCTGAATGGCCTCGGGTGCGAGGTGCTTGTGTCGGAGCACTCGGCGGTGATGCCGAGCGGCTGCCGCACGGGCGCAAGCGATGATGAAATTATCCGTTGCTGTGACGCCGTTATTACGGTCGGCGGCGACGGCACGATAATTCACGCGGCAAAGACGGCGGCCCGGTTTTGCAAGGCTGTGCTGGGCGTCAACACCGGCAGGGTCGGATATTTGGCCACTTTGGAGCCGGACGAGATTTGCCTGCTCGACCGTCTGCCCGCAGGTGACTATACCATTGAGCACCGTATGATGCTTGAGGCGACTGTATCGAGCGACCCCAACCGTATCTACAACTGCATTAACGATGTCAGTGTCAATACAAGCGCAGTGTGCGGAATGATTGATTTATCGGTGGCGAGAGACGGCGAAAACTGCATTTCTTTTCGCGGTGATGGCTTGATTTTGGCCACACCGACCGGCTCAACGGCATATTCGCTGTCGGCCGGCGGCCCGGTTGTTGACCCGCTCATTGACTGCATGCTGGTCACGCCGGTCTGCCCTCACTCGGTATTTGCAAAGCCGCTGGTGATATCGGCTGACCGCCAGTTGAGCGTAAATGCTCACGGCCGTCAGGACAGTGAAATTTATGTCTGCATCGACGGAGACAGTACATTCAGGCTGGGCGCCGGCGACAACCTGACAGTGCGCCGTTCAGAGGGGATTACGGCCGATTTTATCAACATCAAGCAAAACTCTTTCTTTGATGTTTTGTGCAATAAAATGAAGATAGTTTGAGAGGTGTTATCATGCAACAGTTACGACAGGCTAAAATTTTGGAACTGATATCCGACCACGCAATTGAGACGCAGGAGGAACTGCTCGCACAACTGCGCGAAGCCGGATTTGAAGTGACTCAGGCAACGGTGTCGCGCGATATAAAGAAACTGCGTCTGTACAAAACGCACGATGCAAACGGCAACTACTGCTATGCCGTCAATGCGCCTAACCAGCACCGCGGCATGAACGGCATTTTGTCCGAGACGGTGCTCAGCGTTAAGTATTCGTTTAACAATGTTGTCATTCACTGCCGCTCCGGTATGGCTCAGGCTGTCTGTCAGACCATCGACGATATGCGCCTCAGTCAGGTGCTCGGCACCATCGGCGGCGATGATACCATACTTATCGTCACCGAGGGCACAGAGCAGTCAGAGCAGTTGTGCGATATAATAAACGATTTGATAAAGTAGGTGAGGGACAATGATTCGTTCCATTCACATTGAAAATATCGCGGTAATTGAGAAAACCGACATCACATTCGATGACGGTTTTAATGTGCTGACCGGTGAGACCGGCGCAGGCAAGTCTATTGTCATTGACTCGATTAACGCAGTGCTCGGTGAGCGCACCTCCCGTGAATTGATACGCACCGGCGCCGACAGCGCGGTGGTTTTTGCCGTGTTTGATAAACTGGATGATGCGACGGTTAGTGTCATTAGAGAAAACGGATATGATGTGGACGAGGACGGATGCCTGCTGATACAGCGCAAAATCTCGCTCGACGGGAAGGGAAACTGCCGTATAAACGGCATGCCCGCTACGGTCGGTATGCTCAAGCAGATTGGCCGCCATTTGGTCAATATTCACGGCCAGCATGACTCTCAGCAACTGCTTGATGAGCAGTCGCACATAAACTATCTCGATGCCGCCGGCGACGACGGCAAATTGCTCGAACAATACCGCCGGGCATACACTGCCATGCGCAGTGCTGAGACGCGGCTGAAAAAACTGGTAACAGACGAGGATGAAAAGCGCAGAACGGTAGAACTGCTGACCTATCAAATTGACGAGTTGTCAGCGGCTGAGATAACGGTCGGTGAGCGCGAGCGTTTGGTTGAGCGCCGCAATCTTATAAGAAACAGCGAGCAGATACTTACATCTTTGAGCGGAGCGCTGAGCATTTTGCGCGGTGCGGACGATGAGCCGGGCGCGGCCTCGCTTTGCCGTCAGGCAGTAGGTGAGTTGCAAACGGCGGCGCGGCACATGGATGACTGCGAGCCGCTCTATGTGCGGCTCAACGATGCGGCGTATGAACTGGAGGATATTGCAGACGAACTCTCGCGTTTGCTTGGCGCGGCCGAGTTTGATCCTGCCGAGTTGGACCGGATTGAGGCGAGACTGGATGTCATATA
>JAQXHB010000099.1 GCA_029007015.1 Bacillota bacterium
CAAATTTCACAAATTTCTATTAAGGGGGATTTAAAGTGACTAAAATAAGGTTCAATAGGTTACTCTCTGTTGTCCTTGCGCTGGTCATGTTGGCCACCATGATGTCCTTTGTCTTTACCGCAAACGCGGCCACAACAGAGGCAAAAAAACCTATTAATGTAAATAACTGGACCGACCTCGGCCTTGTCGATGCAGTTCCGAATGTATATAACACAACGGTAACTGCTAACGCCAGCACCATTACCGGTGCTCAGGGTTCGCAGTATGATGCTGACTACGCTATCAATGCCTGCAAGGTGTTTGACCTCAGCGGCGGCTTCACCTTCACATGGACGATGGGCCATTCATGGAATAACCCGGAGACCTATGATGCTGTTTCCATCGGTGATTTGACCATTTTGGCCAAGAAAAACTCTAACAGAACCCGTACTCTGTATGTTGTAAAAAACGGTGGAAATAATACAGTTCAGGGTTCTATATATTATGGGCGTAATCCTGTCACCGCTGTTTACGGTACTGTTCTTGACGGTGTTAATGGTGTCACCGTTCCTGTTAGTGATAGCGACAGAAGTAATGCATGGACCTACACGGTGACTGTTGCTGACGGAAGGTTGTCGCTTACCGTTACTCACGGCTCCGAGGAAGGACATCGCTTTGATAATATTGATGTTAGCACCATTGACTTCTCGGCTGTTACCTTTGGAATTAAGTCGGCTGCCGGTAACGCTCAGGGACCGAACAATCACACTAACCCGAGTCTGACCTATTATAAGACTATTCAATTAGTTGACAAGAGTGTAAGTACCTGGACCGCCCTCGGCATGGCTGATAATACCGGTTGGTCTGACGGTACGACGATAACCGTTACCGATAATGCAATTACCGGTTCAAACGGTACTTGGGATGGCGCGGCCTACGGTATCACTGCCAGCGAGGAATTTGACCTCAGTGGCGGCTTCACCTTCACATGGAGCATGGGTGACAACGGCTGGAACAGCACTGAAACCAACAATCCGACCAAAAACGCATACAACGCCATCAGCATCGGCGGCATCACCGTTGCATCACAGCGCAGCGGCCTCGGCGACGGCATTGGCAAGGTATATGTTGTCAAGAATGAGGAAAAGGCTGAGGACAACTCTAACAGAGTTATTGATGCTCTTTGGTGGCAACACCACACCCAGGTCGGCGTTTTCGGCAGCGTTCTCGCTTCCAAGACCGATCTTGCCGGTGCAAACAATGTCAAGGCTTATTCTCTGACCGTTTCTGCAGAGGGTAAACTCTCGCTTGATGTTGCCGGTACCAACATCTGCTCCGGTATTGATGTAAGCGATGTTGATTTCTCGGCTGCTACTTTCAGCGTTAAGTCCGGTGTAAATTATTCCGGCGGCTCAAAGTATACTAACCCGAATCTGACCATTCAGGACTCCGCTCCTCCTGTTTCCAGCGAGGACACTTCCAGCGAGGACACTTCCAGCGAGGACACTTCCAGCGAGGACACCTCCAGCGAGGATACTGCCAGCGAGGACACTTCCAGCGAGGATACCTCCAGCGAGGATACCTCCAGCGAGGATACTTCCAGCGAGGATACTTCCAGCGAGGACACTTCCAGCGAGGACACTTCCAGCACCCCGATTGTAAAGGGCGACGCTCCCTTCAACACTCAGGATTGGTCGTCGCTCGGCCTGACGGCAAACACCGCCACAAGATTTGCTACTGAATATGCACCGTCTTGCGGCACAGCCACCATTTCTATCCCGAATGGTCAGTATTATCATAGTGCTACTATGGTTGCAGGCGACAAGTATATAGACCTGTCCGGCGGCTTCACCGTTTCGTGGAATATGGGCGACGCCAACTGGAATGTCGCTAAGGCTCCGACTAATGTTACTGGGCCATACAGCACCAAATTCCAGATTGGCGATTTGATTATCATCGCTACTCGCGGCACTTCTTCCGGTGGAGAAGAATACACTGGCAATGCCAAGGTTTACATGGTTAAGTCTGACGAGGAGAACGGCGATGCCGTTGTTAAGGCACTGGCATGGAATACTCCCAAGTCATTCGTAGCATACGGCACGGTTCTCGGCTCATATGATGTCAAGAACCCCGAAACCGAGACTACACCTTACTACGGCAACTACAAGAGAGACTACTCTCTGACCGTTAAGAACGGCAAGGCTACTTTGTCGATGAACGACGAAGTTATCATGAGAGACATCGATGTATCCGATATCGACTTCAACAATGTTAACTTTGTTGTTTCGGCTACTTGCGGATACAACGGCGGTGCTACATTCACCGGCCTGAACCTTGTTGCGGTAGAGGGCGGCAACGGCGGCAACGGCAACGGCGGCAATGGCAACAGCGGCAACGGCGGCAATGGCAACAGCGGCAACGGCGGCAACGGCGTTGATTCCGGCGACACCACCAATCTGTTCGCCTTCATCGCACTGGCAATTGTTGCTGCAGGCGGCGTTCTGCTGACCGTCAGAAAGAAGTCGAGCGCTCGCTAATTGCGCGACCGATTGACTGCTTTAGACGCATGAATTAAACTTAAAAACCCCCGACACCTTATCGGTGTCGGGGGTTTTGCCTTGCCCAATTGTGTGAGGCACAATGTCGACTGATGCACCGCGCTCACGCCCTGCATCGGGCGCGTCGGCGCTTGCGTACACTTAATTATATATTATGCACAAAACATCACCTATAAGTTCTGCGATTTTGACAAAAACAGAAAAAATGAAAAAAGTGAAAAAACTTCAAAAAAACAGTTGCAATCTGTAGCAATTTGTGATATTATTATCAGGCACGACTGTGCAGATATGCGTTGATGCGGGAGGTGGCCGACCCTGAGTCGGGAAATTTCCGCGGAGTATGTCCGATTTTAAACCGGGCGACAAAATCTTACACGGGTGACTTGCGCACCATTACGGATTTGTTGGTCAAAAGCTATGGTTTTCCAGAGGTACTTGACCGGTTTACGAGCAAATTCGTTATTTTTATGTTCAGGGTTGAAACACCCGGAACGGTGTAAGTAATTTTTAGCGAGCCCGCCTAATCTTTAAGGAGGCGAACCAAATGGCAAAGGAGAAAATCAGAATCAGACTGAAAGGTTACGACCATGCTCTTGTCGATCAGGCTTCGGAGAAGATCGTTGAAACCGCAAAGCGCACCGGCGCTCGCGTTTCGGGTCCCGTTCCGCTCCCGACCGAGAAAGAAATCGTTACCATCCTTCGCGCTGTGCACAAGTATAAGGACAGCCGCGAGCAGTTTGAGACCAGAACTCACAAGCGACTCATTGACATTCTGAGACCGTCAAACAAGACGGTTGAGGCTCTGACCAGTCTTGAGTTACCTGCCGGTGTTGAAATCGAGATAAAACTGTAATCTCGGCTTCAGTGGTGGTCATGTTGGACATATGTGCGCGCACCTCTGTGTTCAACCAATAACCTAACAAGGAGGAAAAATCACAATGAAAAAGGCAATCATCGGACGCAAACTCGGCATGACACAGATTTTCGACAACGCCGGTAATGTTATACCGGTTACTGTTGTTGAGGCTGGTCCCTGTCTGGTTACGTTCAAGAAAACAAACGAGAATGACGGTTATGAGGCTGTCCAGCTCGGCTTCGGCGAGATAAAGGCCAGCAAGGTCACCAAGCCGATGAAGGGCCACTTCGACAAAAACGATGTCGCTCCCAAGCGCGTGCTCAAGGAGTTCCGCCTGGATGACATCAGTGCGCTTAACATCGGTGATGTTGTTAAGGCTGACACCTTCGCTGAGGGTGAGGCTGTTGATGTGACCGGTCGCAGCAAGGGTAAAGGTTACGCCGGCGTTATCAAGCGTCACGGCTTCCACAGACTCAAGATGTCACACGGTACCGGTCCTGTTGCCCGTCACGGCGGCTCTATGGGTGAGTGTTCCACCCCGTCCCGCGTTTACAAGGGCAAGAAGATGGCCGGCCACATGGGAACCGAGAAGGTTACCGTTCAGAATTTGGCCGTTGTCAAGGTCGATGTTGAAAACAACATTCTCGCCATCAAGGGCGCCATCCCCGGCCCCAAGGGCGGCTATGTATTCATCGCTGACAGCGTGAAAGCATAACGAAAGGAGAGTTAAAGGATGCCTACTTTAAATGTAGTCGATATGACCGGCAAGAAGGTCTCTGACATCGAACTCAGCGACGCTGTGTTCGGCATCGAGCCCAATGCCGCTGTTATGCATATGGCTGTTGTAGCATATCTGGCCAATCAGCGTCAGGGCACACAGTCCACACTGACCCGCTCCGAGGTTTCGGGCGGCGGCCGCAAGCCCTGGAGACAGAAGGGCACCGGCCATGCGCGTCAGGGCTCTATTCGCGCTCCGCAGTGGCGCCACGGCGGTATCGCCCTTGGCCCCAAGCCGCGTGAATACGGTTTCGACCTCAACAAGAAGGAGCGCAGACTGGCTCTGAAGTCGGCTCTGTCATCAAAGGTTATCGACAACGCCGTTGTTGTGCTTGACGCTCTGACTGTTGACGAGTACAAGACCAAGACGGTTGTTGACTGTCTGGCTGCAATCGGCGCCGGCAAGAAGGCTCTGATTGTTCTGGCCGCCAATGACGAGAAGGCTGTTCGCAGCGCTCGCAACATTCCCGGCGTCAAGACCGCTCAGGTCAACACCATCAACACCTACGATATCCTCAACGCTGACACACTTGTTATCGTAAAGGATGCTGTTAACAAACTCGAGGAGGTATATGCATAATGAAGCTGGCCAGTGAAATCATTATTGCTCCGGTTATCACCGAGAAGAGCATGTCCGGCGGCGAGAGCAGAAAGTATGCCTTCAAGGTTGCCAAGGATGCAAACAAAATCGACATTGCAGCCGCTGTTGAGTCGCTGTTCGATGTCAAGGTTGCCAAGGTTAACACCGTCAATGTTCGCGGCCGCTTGCGCCGCTATGGCCGCTATGAGGGCTACACCGCAGCATGGAAAAAGGCTGTCGTTACTCTCAAAGAGGGCTCTAAGCCTATCGAGTTCTTCGAAGGCATGATGTAATTTACGGTAATAGGCGATGTATGGGAATGGGCAATTCCCGCTAAGCTATTATGAGGAGTGAAAACTAAAATGCCTATAAAACATTATAAGCCGACTACACCGGGCCGTCGCAACATGACCACGATGGATTACTCCGAGCTGTCTAAGGTAAAACCCGAAAAGAGCCTGCTCGAGCCTATCAAGAAGAATGCCGGTCGCAACAGCTACGGTCGCATTACGGTTAGACACCGCGGCGGCGGAAACCGCCAGAAGTACCGTGTCATTGATTTCAAGCGCAACAAGTTTGAGATTCCTGCCACTGTACAGACCATCGAGTACGATCCCAACCGCAGCGCTTACATTGCGCTGGTTCAGTATGAGGACGGCGAGAAGCGCTACATCATCGCTCCTATCGGCCTCAAGGTTGGCGACAAGGTAGTAAGCAGCCCGAATGCCGATATCAAGCCGGGCAACGCACTTCCGCTTGTCAACATTCCGACCGGTACCTTCATCCACAATGTTGAGCTTTATCCCGGCAAGGGCGCACAGCTTGCCCGTTCAGCCGGCAACCAGGCTCAGCTCATGGCTAAGGAAAACGGTATGGCACTGCTCCGCCTCCCCAGCGGCGAGTTGCGCAATGTTCCGGCCACTTGCATGGCCACCATCGGAACGGTCAGCAATCCCGAGCACGAGAATGTTAACTACGGCAAGGCCGGACGCAAGCGTCACATGGGCTGGAGACCGACAGTTCGCGGTTCTGTAATGAACCCGTGTGACCACCCGCACGGCGGTGGTGAGGGCAAGTCCCCCATCGGTCGCAGCGGCCCTGTTACCCCGTGGGGCAAGCCCACTCTGGGTTACAAGACACGCAACAAGCACAACCGTACCGACAAGTACATTGTGAAGCGTCGCAATAGTAAGTAAGTGGAGAGAGGAGCTAATCAGTAATGGGAAGAAGCGTTAAAAAAGGACCATATGTTCAACCCGCTCTCATGAAGAGAGTTCTTCAGATGAATGAATCCGGGGAGAAGCGCGTTCTTAAGACTTGGAGCCGCTCGTCCACAATTTTCCCCGATTTTGTTGGACACACCTTTGCTGTTCATGACGGCCGCAAGCATGTGCCTGTCTATGTAACAGAGGATATGGTAGGCCATAAGCTTGGCGAATTTGCACCGACTCGTACCTTTAAGGGTCATGCCGGTTCAAAGACATCTAAGTAATACACCGGCCGAAAGGAGAGTTAGACTATGGAAGCAAGGGCGACAGTAAAATTCGCTCGCATTTCACCCCGCAAGGTTGAGATTGTACTGGATCTTATCCGCAACCAGCCCGCGGACAAGGCCATGGCTATACTCAAGCACACGCCCAAGGCCGCGTGTGAGTATCTTGAGAAGTTGTTAAAGTCAGCTATGGCTAATGCTGAGAACAATCACAGCATGGATGTTTCTAAACTGTATGTAGCCGAGTGCAGTGTATGCCCCGGTCCGATACTCAAGCGTATCCGTCCGAGAGATCACGGCCGTGCTTATCACATCTACAAGAGAACATCTCATATCACCCTGGTACTCAGGGAAGCAGAGTAATTAAGGAGGAGGTTTTCAAATGGGACAGAAGGTTCATCCCCACGGACTCCGTGTCGGCGTGATTCAGAACTGGGACTCTCGCTGGTTTGTTGATGACAACAAGTTCGGTGATACCCTGGTAGAAGATCACAAGATCAGAACTTACCTTAAGAAGAAACTGTTCGGCGCCGGCGTTGCCAAGATTGAGATCGAGCGCTACGCTGCCAACAAAATCAGAATTCATATCAACTGTGCCAAGCCGGGCGTTGTAATCGGCCGCAACGGCGCAGAGATAGATAAGCTCAAGGTTGAGTGCGAGAAGATGCTTGGCGACAAGGAAGTCAACATCAATATCGTAGAAATCAAAAATCCCGACCTGAACGCTCAGCTTGTTGCAGAGAATATTGCTGCACAGCTTGAGAAGCGCATCTCTTTCCGCCGCGCAATGAAGTTGGCCATGGGCCGCGCAATGCGTCTGGGCGCAAAGGGCATCAAGACTCAGGTTTCGGGCCGTCTCGGCGGTGCAGAAATTGCCCGTTCCGAGCACTATCATGAGGGCACTATTCCGCTCCAGACCCTGCGTGCCGACATTGATTACGGCTTTGCAGAGGCTGCCACCACCTATGGCCGCATCGGCGTAAAGGTATGGCTTTATTCGGGCGAGGTTCTTCATGACAACCGCAAGAAGCAAAAGGAAGGAGGCGCTCGCTGATGTTACTGCCGAAGCGTGTTAAATACCGCCGCGTACAGAGAGGCCGCCTCACCGGTAAGGCTACTCGCGGCAACACCGTAACCTACGGTGATTTCGGTCTGCAGGCACTTGAGCCGGCTTGGATTACCTCCAACCAGATCGAGGCTGCCCGTATCGCCATGACCCGTTACATCAAGCGTGGCGGTCAGGTTTGGATTAAGATATTCCCTGACAAGCCGATTACCGAGAAGCCGGCTGAAACCCGAATGGGTTCCGGTAAAGGTTCGCCTGAGTACTGGGTTGCAGTGGTTAAGCCGGGTCGCGTAATGTTCGAGATCGCCGGCGTACCTGCCGAGGTTGCTCAGGAGGCAATGAGATTGGCCGCTAACAAGCTGCCCATCAAGTGCAAATTCGTTACTAAGGAAAAGGATGGTGAGCAGTAATGAACGCAAGTGAAGTTAGAGAGCTTTCCGTTGAGGAACTCAACAACAAACTCGTTGCTCTGAAAGAAGAGCTGTTCAAGTTGCGTTTCCAGAGTGCTGTTAACCAACTTGAGAATCCTATGCGCATCAAAGCTGTTAAGAAGGACATCGCTCGTGTCAAGACCATTCTGCGCGAGAATGAACTTAACAGCAAAAATTCTTGAGAAAGGGAGGTAAATAAGCATGAGTGAGAGAAATCTTCGCAAGACCCGCGTAGGCAGGGTTGTAAGTAACAAAATGCAAAAGACGGTTGTCGTCGCTATCGAGGATAACGTCAAACACCCCCTTTACAACAAGATAGTAAAGAAGACGGTTAAGCTGAAGGCACACGACGAGGAAAGCATCTGTGGCGCAGGCGACCGCGTACTCGTAATGGAAACCAGACCGCTGTCTAAGGAGAAAAGATGGCGTGTTGTCGAGATTATTTCTAAGGCGAAGTAACAATCTTCGCTTACAAGGATA
>JAQXHB010000100.1 GCA_029007015.1 Bacillota bacterium
AGGCGATGGCCACATCCCGTCCGCTCATGAGTTTGCCGTCGGTTTCCAGTCTGACGCGTGAGCGCAGGCCGTTCATCACCAGCGTTTGGTGCGCCTCGGCAAGGCCGAGTTCCCACGGCAGACCGGCATTGTGTATTGAACTCTTGGGTGCGGCGCCGGTGCCTCCGTCATAGCCCGAGATGAGCACCACGCCCGCGCCGGCCTTTGCAACGCCGGCGGCAACCGTGCCGACACCGGCCTCAGACACCAGTTTTACCGATATTTCAGCGTCGCGGTTAGCATTTTTGAGGTCGAATATGAGTTGCGCCAAATCCTCGATTGAATAAATATCGTGGTGAGGCGGCGGCGAAATGAGCGACACGCCCGGGGTCGAATAACGGGTCTTGGCTATCCACGGATAGACCTTTTTGCCGGGCAAATGGCCGCCTTCGCCGGGTTTTGCGCCCTGCGCCATTTTTATCTGTATTTCCTTGGCACTGCATAGATATTCACTGGTCACGCCGAAACGGCCCGACGCCACCTGCTTGATGGCGCTGTTTCTCTCGGTGCCGAGGCGCTGTGTATCCTCACCGCCCTCGCCTGAGTTGGACTTGCCGCCCAGCCGGTTCATGGCAATGGCCATGCAGGAGTGGGCCTCCTCCGAAATGGAGCCGTAAGACATGGCGCCCGTTTTAAACCGTTTGACAATCTCGCTGGCCGGCTCGACTTCGTCAAGCGGCACGCCGCCGTTTTCGTCCCACACAAACTCAAGCAGTCCGCGCAGAGTGTGCGGCTTGCGCTCGTCATCAACCATCTCGGTGTACTGCTTGAAGCGCTCGTAGGAGCCGCTCTGGGTAGACTCGCGCAGGGCGATGATAGTCTGCGGATTGTAAAGGTGGTCCTCTGCCCCCTTGCCGGAGCGCAGTTTGTGCATACCGACACTTTCCTGCGTCTCGTCAACGCCGAGACCGAGCGGGTCAAAGGCATGGTTGTGTCTCCACTCAACGCCCTCGTCAATTTCATCCAAGCCGATGCCGTTGACCGGACTGATGGTGTTGGTGAAATACTTATCGACTACCTCTTTGCATATACCGATGGCCTCAAATATCTGCGCCGACTGGTAAGACTGCAGAGTCGATACGCCCATTTTGGACGCAATCTTGACAATGCCGTGCAGTATTGCATCGTTATAGTCGGCAATGGCGGTGTGGTAATCCTTATCCAGACGGCCGCTGTCGATGAGCGATGTGATACATTCGTGGGCAAGATAGGGGTTTATCGCACGCGCACCGTAGCCGAGCAATGTGGCAAAATGGTGCACATCGCGCGGCTCTGCACTCTCCAGCACAATCGAAACGGCGGTGCGCTTTTTGGTGCGTATCAGGTACTGCTCCATGGCAGATACCGCCAGCAAAGACGGTATGGCAACATGGGTCTCATCAACGCCTCGGTCAGACAGTATGATGATATTGGCGCCGTTTTTGTAGGCGCGGTCGCACTCGACAAAGAGGCGGTCAAGCGCTTTTTCGAGTGAAGTGTTTTTGTAGTAAAGCAGTGACACCGTCTGCACCTTGAAACCGGGTCGGTTCATGTGACGGATTTTCATCAAATCGACCGATGTGAGTATCGGGTTGTTTATCTCAAGGACATTGCAGTTGTCCGGCTTATCCTCGAGCAGGTTGCCGTCTGAGCCGACATAAACGGTCGTGTCGGTCACTATTTCCTCGCGCAGAGCGTCGATAGGTGGATTGGTAACCTGAGCAAAAAGTTGCTTAAAGTAGTTAAACAGCGGTTGATGCTTTTCAGACAGCACCGCCAGCGGAACATCGCAGCCCATTGACGCTGTCGCCTCGATGCCGTTTTTGGCCATCGGCAAAATGGCCTCATTTATATCCTCGTATGTATATCCAAACACCTTATACAGGCGGCTGCGTTCCTCATCAGAGTAGTGCGGCACCTTTTTGTTCGGGATATCGAGCGATTTGAGGGTGGCCAGATTGCGGTCAAGCCACTCGCCGTAGGGCTGTCCGGTTGAGTAATGCTCCTTGCATTCCTCATCCGAGATAATCTTTTTCCGGACGGTATCTACCAGCAACATACGGCCGGGCTGAAGGCGCGACTTGCACACGATGTCCTCGGGCGGAATGTCAAGCACGCCTACCTCAGACGACAGAATGAGTTTGTTATCGCGGGTAATATAGTATCTGGCCGGACGCAGTCCGTTGCGGTCGAGCACGGCTCCCATGATGTCGCCGTCAGAGTAAAGTATTGCGGCAGGGCCGTCCCACGGCTCCATCATCGTGGCATAGTAATGATACATGTCACGCTTACTGCGCGACATGTTTTGGTCGTTTTTCCACGGCTCAGGTATGGTTATCATGACGGCCAGCGGCAGAGGAATGCCGTTCATCATCAAAAATTCCAGCGTGTTGTCCAGCATGGCCGAGTCGGAACCGGACACATTTATGACCGGCAGTACCTTGTCCATATCCTGCTCCATGCAGGTGGAGTGCATGGTCTCCTCGCGCGCAAGCATGCGGTCGGCATTGCCGCGAATGGTGTTGATTTCACCGTTGTGCAAAATGAGACGGTTGGGGTGAGCGCGCTCCCAACTCGGCATGGTGTTGGTCGAAAAGCGCGAATGAACCATGGCGATGGCGCTCTGATACGACTCATCCTGCAAGTCAAAGTAGAAGCGGCGGAGTTGTCCGACCAGGAACATTCCCTTATACACGATGGTGCGCGATGAAAGCGAGCAGACATATGTGTTGTCATTGCTCTGCTCAAACACGCGGCGGATAACATATAGTTTGCGGTCAAAATCAAGGCCGCGCGCAATGTCGGACGGGCGCTTTACAAAGCACTGCATGATGTGCGGCATCGAGCCCTTGGCGCGTTCACCGAGAATGCTGCTGTCGGTGGGGACATCGCGCCATGCGATAAATTCCACGCCCTCCTTGCCGCATATAACCTCAAACATTTTCTGCGCCTGACGGCGTTTGAGAGAATCGTTTGGAAAGAAAAACATGCCTACGCCGTAGTCGCGCGCGTCACCGATGTCCATGCCGAGCCGGCCAAAAAAGTTGTGTGAGATTTGTAGCAGTATTCCCACGCCGTCACCGGTCTCGCCGGCCGCATCCTTACCGGCGCGGTGCTCTAACTTTTCAACGATGGACAGTGCATCATCAACAATGGAGTGTGATGCTTTGCCGTCAATGCTTACAACGGCGCCTATGCCGCAGGCGTCATGTTCAAACGCCGAATCGTATAATGTTCTCTGTTCAGATTCACTCATACTGTAATGTTCCTTTCTTTATTTGCCGCTGTCGCCGTAGTTAGCCAGCACTCGGGCCGACGGGTCGTTGACATTGCAGCCTTCCCAATCCTTGTTGGGCATCCAGAAATCAGCCACCATATGCGCCTGACCCGGGTAATACTTTTCAAACAGTTCGCGATAGAGCAGTGATTCCTTTGTGAATGGCGTCGCAAACGAATACTGCTGACACTTTGACTCAAACTCCTCGTCGGAATAGGTCTTTTCGGCGTAGGCTTTCAGGTCGTCTACCATCGAATGGCCGACGGCGTCGCTGAATGCCGCTTTCTCGCGCATCAAAATGTCGTATGGCAGATAGTCGCCCTCAAATGCGTGGCGCAGCAGGTATTTGCCCTTGCCATAGCGGTTCATTTTCATCTCGGGGTCGAGGCTCATGACATATTCGGCAAATTCGAGGTCACCGAATGGCACTCGCGCCTCAAGCGAGTTGACCGAAATGCATCGGTCGGCGCGCAGTACATCGTACATATACAGTTCGCGCACGCGCTTTTCGGCCTCTTTTTGAAACTCCTCGGCCGACGGAGCAAAGTCGGTGTACTTATATCCGAACAACTCATCGGAAATCTCACCCGTAAGCAGCACTCTCAAATCGGTATTCTCGTGGATGTATTTGCACACAAGATACATGCCGATAGAGGCGCGTATGGTGGTTATATCGTAAGTTCCGAGCAGCGCAACCACATCGGGCAGCGCCTCCAGAACATCTTTTTCGGTAATTATTACCTCTGTATGCTCAGAGCCGATGTAATCGGCAACCTGCTTTGCATACTTGAGGTCAATTGCATCGGTGCTCATGCCGATTGCAAATGTTTTTATCGGTTTGTCTGACAGTTTGGCCGCCACAGCGCAAACAAGCGATGAGTCCAAACCGCCCGACAGCAAAAATCCTACCGGAGCATCGGCATCAAGCCTCTTTTCAATGCCCGATATCAGTTTCTCGCGGATTTTTGTGCATGCTGTCTCGAGGTCATCGCGGCAAACCTCGCTAACCTTGCTGATATCGCGGTAGCAGGTGAATTTGCCGCCCTTGTAGTAGTGTCCGGGCGGAAACGGCATTATTCTGTCGCAGATGCCCACTAAGTTTTTTGCCTCGCTGGCAAACAAAACGGCACCGTCATCGCTGTATCCGTAGAACAGCGGGCGTATACCAAACGGGTCACGCGCGGCGATGTACTCGCCCGTCGCGCCGTCATATATAATAAGCGCAAATTCGGCATCGAGCAGACTAAACATCTCGGTGCCATATTCCTTATACATCGGCAGTAACAACTCGCAGTCGGAGCCGCTGACAAATTTATACCCCTTGTCCTCGAGCTGCTGTTTCAGTTTGCGAAATCCGTATATCTCGCCGTTGCAGACGACATAACAGCCGTCGAATGAAAAGGGCTGCATGCCGCTTTCATCCATTCCCATTATCGCCAGCCGGTGAAATCCCAGAAAGCCCTTGCCTGTATCGATGATACGCGACATATCCGGCCCTCTCGATATGGTTTTATCAAAACCTGCCTTGAATTTTTCCTCTTTCATTTCAGTACCGCAGTACCCCATTATTGAACACATGATACGTCCTCCTTATGCACATTTATTTATTTTAGGACGAGCTGTGCTGCCCGTGGTACCACCTAATTTATCCCTGACGGGATCACTCAAACGGCTCTTGCAAGCCTTCTCATTTAACGCATGAGGTACGGCGCACCTACTGCTCTCACCGAGGTTCAGATTGCGGCTCGGAAGTGTTCTTTCGCACGCATCTGCTGTGTGGCTCTCACCGCCCCACACTCGCTGTGAGCAGATAATGCGTGCTACTTTTCTTCGTCTATGCCTTTAATTATTCAACATCCTGCAGTGCATCATAACCCTGTTCGCCGGTTCTGACCTTCACCACATTCTCGACATTGTAAACGAATATCTTACCGTCACCGATATGTCCGGTGTAAAGTACCTTCTTGGCAGTCTCGATGACCTGAGCCACCGGTACCTTGCTGACAACGATGTCGACCTGAATCTTCGGCAGCAGAGTGGCCTCAACAGCAACGCCGCGATAGTACTCCTGCTTGCCCCTCTGAGCGCCGCAGCCCATGACATGCGACACGGTCATGCCGGTTATGCCAATAGCC
>JAQXHB010000101.1 GCA_029007015.1 Bacillota bacterium
GGACGGTGAACCCGCATTTAACACCTTTGCCTGCTCACGCGATTTGATAAACTGGACCCATTGGAACGGCGAACCGCTTATAAAAAGCGAATATGACTGGGAAAATGTTCATGCACACAAGACTTGGTTTGTAAGAAATAAAGGGAAAAACTACCATTATTACTGTGCTGTAAACGATAAAAACGAAAGGTTTATCGCATTGGCGGTTTCAGAGTGAAAACACTTTTTAAGATAAGCAATGAGTAATTGCAATAAATAGTTTAAGTATATGAGAGGTACATCTATGATTTATCCAAATTCTTATATTGCCGCGGGATATGAGTACGCCGATTTAGAGCGTTTTGTTTCTGCTCCGTTTTTCAGAAAGAAATTCACGGCGCATAAAACCGCTAAGGCTGAAATTCTGATAGGTGCGGCGGGATTTTACAGGATTTTTATAAATGGTGAGGATATTACAAAGGGGAAACTTGCGCCCTATATCAGCAATCCTGACGACATTGTTTATTATGATTGCTATGATGTGAGCAATTATATCAACGAGGGCGAAAATGTGGTCGCGGTGCTTTTGGGCAACGGTTTTCAGAATAACCCGGGCGGGAATGTATGGGGCTTTGATAAGGCGTCGTGGCGCGGCGCGCCTAAATTCGCGATGAGGCTTAGCCTTGTGGCGGAGGACGGAAGTGAAGTAAACATTGAAAGCGATGACAGTTTTAAGGTTTGTGATTCGCCCATATTGTTTGACGATTTCCGTTGCGGTGAATATTACGACGCACGGCTCGAATTGCCGAATTTTCATTCGGTTGGTTTTGATGACAGCGACTTTAAAAATGCAATAAAGGTATCTTCTCCGCGCGGCGAAAAAAGGCTCTGTACTGCCGACCCTGTACGCGTTTATGCCCAGTTAAAGCCGGTTTCAATTACCCGTCAGGAAGGCGGCTGGCTTTATGATTTCGGAGAAAATAATTCGGGAGTCTGCCGAATATCGGTTGACGCCAAGGCCGGACAAAAAATCACCCTGCGTTTCGGTGAATGGCTCAAGGACGGTAAACTCTGCCTTGGTAATATCTGCTTCTGGCAGCAAAGCGATATGCAGAAGGAATTTGTTCAAAAGAGCGAATATATCTGCAAAAAGGGGCAGCAAACCCATACTCCGAGTTTTATTTATAACGGATTCCGATATGTATTTGTTGAGGGCATAACCGAGGAACAGGCGACCGACGAATTGCTCACTTATCTTAAAATGAGTTCGCTTAAAGAAAATGCGGGCGATTTTTCCTGCTCCGACGAGGTCGTCAATAAGATTCAGGAGGCAACAGCCCGCTCCGATATTTCTAACTTTAATTATTTTCCCACCGACTGCCCGCAGAGAGAAAAGAACGGTTGGACTGCCGACGCATCATTATCCGCTGAGCAGATGCTGATGAATTATTACCCCGAGAAATGCTATAAGGAGTGGATGCGCAATATTTACAAGGCGTTAAATGACCGGGGACAGTTGCCGGGCGTAGTGCCTACAAGCGGTTTCGGTTATCAGTGGGGAAACGGCCCTGCGTGGGACAATGTAATCATCAATCTTCCGTACTACACCTATATCTATCGCGGAGACAAGGAGATTTTAGAGGAACTGTCAACTCCGCTTATGCGTTATCTGAACTATCTGTTTTCACGGCTCGGCCAAAATGGGCTGATGGAGATTGGCCTCGGAGACTGGTGCCCGCCCGGTGTTGACGAGGGTGCTTATAAAACCCCGCTCGTTGTAACAGATACCATCCTTACTTATGATATCGCAAACAAGGCGGCGTTTGTTTACGATGTTTTAGGGCAAGAGCCGCAAAAGCAGTTTGCGCTCGCTTTGGCTCAAAAGGTAAAAACCGCTTTCATAAAGCACCTTTTTGATAAGGAAAGCGGCGCTGTCAAGGGCAATACACAGACCGGACAGGCAATGGCAATATTCTATGGCATGTTAACCGAAGAAGAAACAACAAAAGCCCTTGCACAGTTGCTCAAATATATCGACGAGGCTGACGGCCATTTTGATACAGGCGTGCTGGGCGGCAAAGTTATCTACCGTGTGCTGGCCGAATACGGCAATGTGGATTTGGCATACGATATGATAGTACGCCCTGATTATCCGTCCTACGGCAACTGGATAAAACGCGGAGCGACCACGCTGTGGGAGGGCTTTTATCCGGAAGGCGGCAGGGTTACATCGCTTAATCATCATTTCTGGGGCGATGTTTCGGCATGGTTTTACACCTATCTTGCCGGAATGAGGATAAATCCGACAGGCAGAGATGTTACAAATATTGATATCAAACCGCTTTTCCCCAAAAAACTCGACAGTGTGAGCGCCTATCATGATACGCCAAACGGAAGGATATCTGTATACTGGGAGCGGGTAGGTGCAGGCAAGATTGTTCTGAAAATCAAAGCGGCAGAAATACTGCACGGAAGGATTGTTCTGCCCAGCGGCTTTAGTTTTGCCGATGGCTCTGCCGAAAGAGCGCTTGAAAGCGGAAATACGGAATTTGTCTTATGCGGAGTCACAGAAACAAACAACTAAAAAAGCGGCGACTTTGCAGATTGACAAATGACGGTAATAATTAGAAATACCAACCGTGTATATAAGAAAAAAATTCAACAAATATTACCCAAAGATATTGTAATTTGCTTCGAAAAGTGATAAAACTTAATTAGGATAAAATTTTTAGGAGGTTATGTTTACATGGAAAGATTAAAAGACAAAGTTGCAATCGTAACCGGCTCTACCAGCGGTATCGGCACCGGCATTGCGAAACTTTTCGCAGCTGAGGGTGCCAAAGTGGTTGTTTGCGGACGCCGCGAGTCAAAGGGCCAAACGGTCGTCGACGCCATCAAGGCCGAGGGCGGCGAGGCCAGTTATCACTTTATGGATATTATGCAGGTTGAGAGTATCGAGGCGCTCATCAAAGACACTGTCGATAAATACGGCAAGGTCGACATCCTCGTTAACAATGCCGCCAATGTCAGCCTGAAAGACGGCCGTATCGACGAGTTGACGCTGGAGATGTGGGACGCTATTTTTGAGTCGGATATACGCGGTACATTTTATGCTACAAAGTGCGTTATCCCTTATATGCAGCAGAACAACGGCGGCTCAATAATCAACATCGGCTCGATGGCCTCTTGCGGCGGCGATCTGGGTTCAACTGCTTACGCCTGTGCCAAGGCCGGCGTTGATATGCTTACTCAGTCGACGGCTCTGCAGTACGGCAAGAGCAACATTCGCTGCAACTGTGTGCGCCCCGGCCTTATTGTGACGCCCGATAACGAGGCTCATGTGCCGCAGGTGCTCAAGGACATTTTCCTCAACAATATCATGGTCAACCGCTACGGCTGTCCGCAGGATATCGCCAATATGTGCGTCTATCTTGCATCGGACGAGAGCGAGTTTTTCACCGGTCAGGTTGTTACCGTTGACGGCGGTCTGAACAGTCATGTTTCGACTGTTGGCGAGTTCAAAAAAATGGCCTCGCGCACTTGGTAATCAGGCTGTCTTACCGATAAGTTGACTGCGTCGGGCCTATTCGGCGCGAAATTATAAATCCTGAATGTTTTGTGCATTCGGGATTTATTTTTTGAGGCAACACCGATACGCGAATTATTAACACTTTAATTTGGCTGTCATGTGTGTTACAATAATCAAAATGTGAGTATTCAGTGCTTGTCAGTTTGGGAGGGGCGTAAATGATTACTATAGCGTACAAGCAGTGTGATGACTGCTGTGAACATGAGAGTGTCCATGCTCTGCGCGATGAGTTGCTGCGCCTCTGCCTCGGAGTGTCCGACCCGCTGGGTGCAGTGTCGGTTGCGGACGGCGGCAGACCTATGCTCAGCATTGACGGCGCCGACATTTCTCTGTCCCATTCAGATGGGCTGGTTGCGGTCGCACTGTCGGTCAGCGGCTATTGCGGTTCGGCTGACGGGCTGTGCCGCGACGGAGTGACGGTTTGGGCGGTTGATGTACCGTGCGAGCGCATCGGCTTGGACATCGAATCGGTCGGCGGCAAGCGACCGGAACATTGCAGGCGCATTGCCGCCAGATATTTTACCGCCGATGAGCGGCAGAGCCTTGAGCAAGCGGGCGATTATTGCGCTGAGTTTGTGCGCATTTGGACACAAAAGGAGAGTATTTGCAAGTGCAGCGGCGTCGGCCTTGCCGGTCTGCGGCGTGCTGATACAAATCTATTGCCCGACGGCTTGTCAGTGCTGACCGACCGCATTTCTGTCGGCGGTACCGACTATTATTTGAGCATATGTATGCAGTCGGCCGCAAAAAATAAAAATTGTACCATAATGCGACTAATATAAATTGACAAACCGTGTCTGCTTTTGCTATAATTGAAATGTTATAATTCGGAGGCGATAAACTGTGAAATTTACGAAAATGCACGGAATTGGAAATGACTACATATATATCAACTGCTTTGAACAGCAGATTGACGACCCGGCGGCATTGGCCGTGGCACTCAGCCCGCGTAGATTTTCCGTCGGCGCCGACGGCGTTATTCTGATAATGCCGAGTGACAAGGCCGACTTTCGTATGCGCATGTTTAACGCCGACGGCAGTGAGGGCAAAATGTGCGGCAACGGCTCGCGCTGTGTGGGCAAATTTGTCCACGACCGCGGACTGACCGACAAGACCGATATCACCCTTGAGACCCTCGGTGGCATCAAGCGACTGCATCTCTATCTGGACGAGCAGGGTAATACATCTGCCGTTACAGTCGATATGGGCAAGGCGGTGCTCAAGTGCGACGAGATACCGATGATAAGCGAGAGTGATACATTTATCGCTCAGGAATTGACGGTGGGCGGCCACAGCGTCGTTGCGACATGTGTGTCAATGGGAAATCCGCACTGCGTTGTATTTACCGATGATATTGATAAACTCAATTTGGAGAAAATCGGCCCATCATATGAGAATAACGAGGCTTTCCCCGAGAGGACAAACACCGAGTTTGTTGAGATAATCGACAAACAGACGCTGCGTATGCGCGTTTGGGAGCGCGGCAGCGGTGAAACATGGGCGTGCGGCACCGGCGCGTGTGCCGTGTGCGTTGCCGCGGTTGAAAACGGCTTTTGCGAGCGCGACAGCATCGTCAAGGTGCAGTTGCGCGGCGGCGACTTGATGATTAAATACGCGACCGACGGCACGGTTTACATGACCGGCCCGGCCGAGTTTGTCTATGACGGCGAGATTAAGTGAGGAGAAAAACAATGCTGAAGATTAACAAAAATTACCTGCAACTCAACGAGAGTTACCTCTTTTCAACCATCGCGCGCAAGATAAAGGCATTTACCGACGAGCACCCCGATAAGCGGGTTATACGCATGGGAATCGGTGATGTTACACGCCCATTGTGCGGTGCCGTTATCGACAGTCTGCATGACGGTGTCAGCGAGATGGCGTCGGCTGATACCTTCCGCGGTTACGGCCCCGAACAGGGCTATGACTTTTTGCGCGGCGCTGTTCAGGGCTATTATGCTTCCTTCGGCGTCAACCTTGATATGAACGAAATTTTCATCAGTGACGGCGCTAAGAGCGACATCGGCAATATACTTGACATATTCGATGTTGATAACACTGTACTGATACCCGACCCGGTCTATCCCGTTTATGTCGACACCAACATGATGGCCGGACGCAAGATTCTGTTCATGAATGCCAATGCCGATAACAACTTCTTGCCTCTGCCGGACGAGAGTGTTAAGGCTGATATTATTTACATTTGTTCTCCGAACAATCCGACCGGCGCGGTGTATGATTACGACGGACTCAAGAAGTGGGTTGACTATGCCAATGACTGCGGCGCGGTCATTCTATTTGACGCCGCTTACGAGGCGTTTGTTGCCGAGGACCGCCTGCCGCGCAGTATATACGAAATCGAGGGAGCGCGCAGATGCGCTATCGAACTGTGCTCGCTGTCCAAGACGGCCGGCTTCACCGGCACAAGATGCGGCTACACCGTTGTGCCGAGCCAACTTGTATTCGACGGAGTTGCGCTCAACAAACTGTGGCTGCGTCGCCAGACAACCAAGTTTAACGGTGTACCTTATATCGTGCAGAAGGGTGCCGCCGCCGTTTTTTCGCCGGAGGGGCTCGTTCAGGTGCGCGAGAACATTGACTATTACCGCCGCAATGCCGCCGTTATGACAGCGGCCTTTGACGAGATGGGTGTGTGGTACACCGGCGGCAAAAATTCGCCGTACATATGGTTTAAGTGCCCGAGCGATATGAAGTCGTGGGATTTCTTTGACCTGCTGCTCAATGAACAGCAGGTGGTCGGTACGCCGGGTGCTGGCTTCGGCCGCAACGGTGAAGGTTTCTTCCGTCTGACCGCATTCGGCAAGTACGAGGATACCGTCGAGGCCATGGAGAGAATTAAAAAACTCTTTGCCACACTTTGACATTGACCGCGTCAGACGCGTGGTGTAAAATACTTTGATGTAAAACTATATCCGGAGTGATAGGATTGAAAAAAATATATGGTAACGGTGCCGTGCGCATGATGGCACAGCCGAGCGGTGTCGTATTTTTGACGGCCGATGAGGTCGTGGACGGCAAAACAACCGTTTCATATTGGGCGTACGCCTTTGACGGCGGTTCGCTTATGCGCGTCAGCCGCAGGGTATATTTGCAGGCAATGTTCGGCGTGAGATTTGAACAGTGGCACGAACTTATGCCTGATTTTGTCAATTTTCGATTTACCGATATCGGCAATAACAGGTATCTTTCGCTCTATCCGACGGGCGATGCAAAGGTGTTTGACCGCAATTATCAGGAAATTTGGCAGGGCAAACTGAATTACAAGGACTTTGGCCCGTCAGACGCGGTGCGCATCGGCAAGTCGGTTTGGGTGGCCTTTCCCGAGGGAGATACGATTTTGCGCTTCAACGCCGAGACTATGCGCGAGGAACTGCGTATCGGCAGTAAAAAGGACAATGCCTTTTCGCGCCCGTGCGGGCTGTGGAGCATCGACAACAAGTTGATTGTCTGCAACGCCTCCGGCAACTGTATCGAAATGGTCGACACCGACACCTATGTTGTTGAGCGGTATGCGACCTTCAATGAGCCTGTTTATCAGTATTTCAAAATCGGTTCGATTGAAATCGTACTGCTTGAATCTGGTATATATGTACTGTAATTTTGGCAATCCGTTTGATTTAAACGGATTGCTTGCCGTTTAAAGGAGTTGGGGCGATATGCTGCGCCTGATACTGGGTATGTCCGGAACGGGCAAGACGCAATACATTCAAAACAGCGCGGCCGAATGTGTGCGCGCCGGCCAAAGTTGCGTGTTGCTTGTGCCGGAGCAAAATTCGTTTGACTGCGAGCGCGCTATGCTATCACTTCTGGGCGCGGCCGACTGCGGTCGCGTTGAGGTGCTCTCATTTTCGCGGTTGAGCCAGCCGATTGGATTGATAACGGGCGGATTTGCCGGCAGCAGAGCCGACGACGGAGTGCGGCTGATTTATATGAGCAATGCGCTCAAAAAGTGTGCACCCGGATTGCTGGCATACAAGCGGGCCGCCGCACACAGCGACTTTGCGCAAAATGTGCTGATGAGTGTCAATGAACTCAAGATGAGCGGCATTGATTCGTCCGACTTGATGTCGGCCGCCGAAAGGGCCGGGGGCGTGTTGGGTGCGCGCTTGCATGACCTGGCCATTGTAATGGGCGAATATGATGCAATGCTCAGCGAGAGGTTTATTGACCCTATAGACGATATGACGCGCCTTTACGATATGGTGGTCAGCAGCAAATTTTTTGTCGGCAAAAAGGTGTATGTTGATTCGTTCAAGAGTTTCACCGGTCAGCAGATGAAAATTATGGGCGAGATAATCGGTCAGGCCGACGAAGTTTGCGTTGCGCTGTGTGCCGATTCGCTGGCTTCACGCGGCGCAGGTGACATATTTGACAATGTTAAACAGACGGCGGCAAGCCTGACTGCGGCGGCACGCAGGTGCGGCTGTGCGGTGGCGGCGCCGACTGTGCTGGACACATATCGGCGGTTTGGCGGCACGCTGGCCGACGCGGCCGACGCACTGTCCGGCTGTGAGGGCGTGCGCTCCGACGGCGACGGACAGGTTTGCATCTGCTCTGCAAAAACGGCCGCCGATGAGGCCGATTTTGTCGCGCGTACGGTGCGGCGACTGGTCAGGACTGAGGGGTACCGCTACCGTGACTTTGCCGTTGTTTACCGCAATGGCGGCACTTATGCGCGCACACTGCGCGACAGCATGGATGAGTACGGCATACCCTGCTTTTGCGATGCACGCACGGCGTCGAGCGAGTTGATGCTGATGAAATACACTTTGCTGTCTCTGCGTGCGGCGCTCAGATACAGCACCGACAGCCTACTGGCACTGGCCAAACTGCCGCTGTCGCCGCTCGATTTTGAGCAGGCGTGCGAGTTGGACAACTACGCGCTGATGTGGTCGGTAAACAATACGGCATGGTGCGCCGATTTTGCCGATAATCCGGCGGGCTTCGGCAAGCCGATGGACGAGGGTACGCTTGAGAGGATAAATGGGTATCGCGCAAAACTGATTGGGCCGATAATCGGTCTGCACGCCGCACTTGAGAGCCAGAATGTTGAAAATGTATGTACTGAAATTTACAACTATCTGTCAGGCGGCGCCGGTGAGCGACTGATTGGTTATGCGGCTGAACTGGATGAAATGGGCGAGCACGCCGCAGCCGATGTTCAGCGCGCCAGTTGGCGCTGCCTGATGGGTGTGCTGGACAGTTGTGTCAGTGCCTACGGCGAGCGGCCGTGTGAGCCAAACGAGTTTGTCAATATGATAGCCACCGTCATTGCCGCGCAGGACATCGGCGCTATTCCGTCGCGGCTCGACGAGGTCATTATCGGCTCGGCCGACCGCATCCGTCTGGGCGATGTCAAGGTGACATTTATGGTGGGAGTTAATTACGGCGAGTTCCCGCGCCTGCCTGAGAGCAGAGGACTGTTCTCGGCGCGCGACCGCAAGAGGCTTATCGAACTCGGCTTTGACATTGACGACGGCTCGGTGCAGGTGTCGGTCGACGAGCGGTTTGTCACCTACGGCGCGGCCACCAGCCCGTCGGAGAGACTGTATATTTGCTATCGCACAGCCGGCGCAAAGGGAGAGACCCTCGCGCCCTCGGATACGGTCGACCGACTCAAAAAGGTGGAGGGCGTGCGCTTCATTGTCGAGGAAGATACGCGGTGTGACTGCATGGAATGTGAAAGCGGCGCTGTCGATTGGCTGGTCGGTCGGTATGACCTTGAGAGCGTGCGCGCGGCGGCCCAAGCGGCCGGCAGCGTGAAAATGGCCGACGACTGCAACAAAATCAGCCGCGCCGCCGACTTTGAGAGCAACACATTGTCGGCCGACACGGCGACGAGGCTGTTCGGCCGCGACATATACATGTCACCGAGCCGCGCGGAGGTTTACTCAAAATGCGCCTTTTCGTATTTCTGCAAATACGGCATCGGCGCCAAGAAACTCGCGCCGGCCGATATAAACGCGATTGAACGCGGCACAGTGATACACTACATACTTGAGCAGTCGGTCAGGCGTTACGGCGCCGATTTGCATAGGGTCGACGCTGACCAACTGCATGAATTTATCACAGCAGCCGTCGATGACTATGTTGAGAACTACTTTGGCGGCCGCACACGCCGTTCACCGCGATTTATCAATTCGATTAAGGTTATCACCGACACGGCGGAGTTTCTCGTTCACTATGTTGCCGAGCAGTTTCGCTGCGGATGCTTTGAGCCGTTTGGATGCGAGGTACGGGTCGGTGATGATATTCCGCCGATAAGCGTGCCGCTCGATGAGGGGACGATGACGGTGACCGGCTCTATCGACAGAGTGGACATATACAGAGCCGACGGTAAGACCTATCTGCGCGTTGTAGATTACAAGACCGGCGCCAAAAAGTTTGATTTGACCGATGTGCTTTACGGTATCAATATGCAAATGCTGATGTATCTGACGGCGCTGTGCATGGCCGATGAGTCGGCCGAGCCGGCCGGAGTGCTTTATATGCCGTCGAAAAAGCCGTCGGTAAGCGGTGAGCGCGCTGACGGCGGGGAGGCTGTGGCCGACGCCTATAACGGCCTTAAAATGAACGGAGTGCTTACCGATGACATTGACCTGCTGGTGAAAATGGCCGGTGGGACGGGCTTTTATCCGTTTTCGTTAAAAAAGGACGGCACTCTGTCGGCAAAATCGGCGGTAGTGTCGCCTGAGCAGTTCAGGATAATCGGTGACTATATCAGCAAGAAACTGCAGGATATCGGCAACAGTCTGCATGCCGGAGCGGTCGGCATTGACCCGCTCGACGGCACCGAGAGCAAGGCGTGCAAGTACTGTGATTACAGCGATGTCTGCCTGCGTGACCGCGAGCGTGAAAACAGATGCGTGCAAAAGCAGGCATATAATGATGTTATTGAGCAGATGAAGGGGGGAGTGTAACGATGGCGATTGAGTTTTCCGATAGCCAGCGTATGGCCATAAATGCGCGCGGTCATGTGCTTGTCTCTGCGGCGGCCGGTTCGGGCAAGACGGCCGTGCTGACACAGCGCGTTGCCGAGTGTGTGTTTGATGAAAACAACCCCATCGACATAGACCGCATGCTGATACTAACCTTCACTGAGGACGCGGCCGCCGAAATGCGCTCACGCATATCGGGCAAACTGCTCGATTATCTGGCAGAGCACCCCGATAATGCCAGAGCGGCCAAACAAAACCTGATGGTCGATTCGGCCGATATATCCACAATCGACTCGTTTTGCATATCGCTCATACGCGAGCATTTTGAAACCCTCGGCATCAGTCCCGATTTTAAAATCGTTTCCGGCGAGCAGGAGGAACTGCTCAAAAAGAAGGCGATGGATGAAGTGCTTGATGCGGCATACGGCTCGAATGACCCCGATTTTCTATCACTGCTTGAACTGATAGGAGATGAGGGCGAATATACCGTCAGCAGTTACATTGGTAAGATATATTCGTACATTCGCTCACTGCCGTACCCGGAGCAGTGGATGAGCGATGTGCTCGATATGTACCGTCCGAGCGGCACTTTGGCGGGAAACCCCTGGGCCGGGCGGGCAATGAATAAGTGTAAAAGCATCATCGCGTCGGCCCGCAGAGAACTCAGCCGCCGCGCCGACTGTCTGCAATACGAGACGGCGGATAACACCGGTGATACCGCCTTTTACCATGAGGCAGAGAGGATGCTCGCCAATCTGGCCGAGCAGGCTGAGCGGTCGTGGGATGACCTGTACTTTGCCGCCGTGAACTATGCGCCTCTGCCCCTCGGCAGAAAGGGCAAAAAGCGCAACAATGCCCTTTTGGACACGGTACGAGCCGCCGAACAGACGGTTGAGCGCATCAAAAAACTGATGACAGGCAGTGAGGACGACTGCCTGAAGGACATTCAACTGGTAAAGCCCAATTTGGACAGGCTGTTTCATTTGGTTGATGATTTCAGCCGTAGTTATGCCTCTCTCAAGGCGGAACAGAATTTGCTTGATTTCAGCGACACAGAGTACTGCGTTCTCAAATTGTTGGCGGTGCAGGTCGACGGACGCACCGAACTGACCGAAATGGCGCAAGACATCATCGCGCGCTATGACGAGGTCATGATTGATGAATATCAGGATACAAACGATTTGCAGGATACGCTGGTATATGTACTATCGAACAAGGCGGAGCATCTGTTCCTTGTCGGTGATGTCAAGCAGAGCATATACCGCTTTCGCAAGGCTAATCCCGAAAACTTTTTGCACAAGAAAAACAGTTTTAAGGAGTATGCGCCCGGTGACCGCTGCGGCAAGGTGTCGCTCGGCGGCAATTATCGCAGCAGAGCCGGTGTGTGCGACTTTGTCAACGGCGTCTTTTCACGAATAATGAGCGACGATGCCTGCGGAATGTACTACCGTAAGGAGGATGCCTTGCAGCCGCTCGGCACATTTGCGCCGACCGACAGTGCCGCGGTATTTATTGATATCATCACCGACAGTCAACTGGCGCAGGAGGAGCATATCGCCGCTGAGATTCGCCGCATGGTGAGCGATCACTATCAGGTGAGCGACGGTAAGGGCGGCTTGCGCGATATCAGGTACAGCGATATTGCTGTGCTGATGCGCGCACCCGGCAATAAATATCAGTTGTACGGTGCCGCGTTCAGGCGAGCGGGCATACCCTTTTCGGCGGCAAGGGACGGCGGCCTTTTTGACCAGCCGGAGGTGCGTTTGGTTCTTAGCATACTGCGCGCCGCCGATAATCCTCTGCGTGATATTCCGCTATTGGCGGCGATGATGTCACCGGTTTTCTGCTTTACTGCTGAGGAAGTGGCGCTCATTAAGCTTAACGGGCAGAAAAGGCTCTACTCAAATCTGCTCGTTTCGGCCGAGAGGGATGAAAAGAGTGCCGCATTTCTCGGCTGTATGCGCGAGATGCGTCAGGCTTGCGCCACCCTTTCGGCCGGCGAGGCTGTTCGTTATGTGATAAAGCGTCTGGGCATTAACACGGTGATAGCCGGCTTTGGCGGCGGTGAAATGCGCAGGGTAAATTTGCTCGCTCTTATCGAGTTTGCCGAATCGTTTGACAGCAGTCAATTCGGCGGTATAAGCGCGTTTTTGCGCTACACCGACAGCATAATTGAGGGCGAGAGCGACATCAAGCGCAGTGCGCCGGCAAACGGCGATGACTGTGTGCGCATTATGAGCGTACACATGTCAAAGGGACTGCAGTTTCCTGTGGTCATACTTGCCGAGTGTGACGGCAGTTTTAATATGACCGATGTCACGAGCAGTATTGTGCTTAACGCGCACTACGGTGTGGGACTGCGCGTATTTAATCAGGCGGGAGTTAAGTATGACACTCTGTGCCGCAGTGTAATTTCTGATGAGGAGTACAGAGAAACCTGTTCTGAGGCCATGCGCCTGCTGTATGTTGCTATGACCCGCGCTGTTGACCGACTTGTTATTGTTGGTTCGGTGAGTAATTTTGATAATAACGAAAAGGGGCTCATGGAGAAAATCCGCAACATTGTCTCATGTGGTACCGATGAATACGGAGCACTTCCGGCTGACGCCGTTTTGACTTCACCGGGATTCTTGAACTGGATTTTAGAGAGTATTGTGCTTAACGCTCCGTCGGTTTTGACGGGCGAGAATGACGGTATTCGACTGCGCCTGATAGATAACTGCGCGGCCGAGGAGGCCACCGCCGACGAGGAGCCGGCATTGCCGCCGTGTGACATTGACATCGCGGCAATACTCGGTTACGAGTATGATTACGAGGCCGCGACTGCTGTCAATACAAAATATTCGGCCTCTGAACTCAACGAGCTTACCCGCGCCGCCGACAACTGCTGTAACGAGCGGCCGGCATTTATGTCGTCCGACCGACTGACGCCCGCCGAGCGCGGTACGGCCACCCACCGCTTTATGCAGTTTGCCGACTATGAGGCGGCCTGCATCGATGTGACGGCTGAGATAGGTCGTCTGGTCGAGCGGGAATACCTGACCGCTCAAGAGGGGGCGGCCATTGAAGAGGCGGCAGTGAGAGGCTTTTTTAACAGCGAGTTGTATCGGCAAATTTCGACGGCAGACAAAGTTATGCGTGAGATGAAATTTATCTACGAGATGCCGGCGTGCGAAGTGGATGAAAGATTTGTCGGTGTGAGCGAGCCGGTGGTGGTTCAGGGCGTTGTCGACTGTGTATACATTAAGAGCGGCGAGGCTTGCATTGTCGATTTCAAGACCGACCGTGTGCGCTCGGCCGAGCAACTGTTATCGCTTTACCGCCGCCAACTGGAGGTGTACGCCGCCGCCCTCGGCAGCACCCTCGGTGTGCCAATTGGCCGCTGTGTGCTCTATTCATTTTCGCTCGGCGGTGAGATTTTGGTGGATATTTGAGGTATTTTGCGAAATTTTTAAAAAATGCTTGCAATTGTCAATCAGTTGTGATATGATTTGACTGTTAATGTTTGAGTTAGGAGAAAGAGGTGACTGTAATGAAAGAGGGAATCCACCCGAAGTATGAGAAAACTACGGTAAGATGTGCTTGCGGCGCTGAATTCGAAACCTGCTCAACTAAGCAGAACATTCGTCTGGATATTTGTTCAAAGTGCCATCCCTTCTTTACCGGCAGACAGAAGCTGGTTGATACTGGCGGACGTGTTGACAGATTTAAGAAGCGTTTCAATCTGGACAAATAAGTTCAAAGCGCAAAATATGTTGATTTATTCCGCAATCGTTTTCGGTTGCGGAATTGCTGTATTTACAGCCATTTAAGGGGAGGACGGGTATGCAGCCGTATTTGACCGTTACCGACCGCTCATCGGCCGAATATACCGACCGCCGCTCAAGGTTTATCGCTGTGGTCGCACCGGTGGCCAGTGAGCAGGAGGCTCTCGCGGTTATCCGTGAGATAAGCAAGGAGCATTGGGATGCCCGACACAATGTCTACGCATACATAATACGCGAGGGCAATATCAGCCGTTTCAGCGATGACGGCGAGCCGCAGGGAACGGCCGGTATGCCGGTGCTGGAGGTACTGCGCGGCAGTGGTATCGTCGACTGTGTTGTGGTGGTAACCAGATACTTCGGCGGCGTCCTGCTCGGTACCGGCGGGCTGGTGCGCGCATATTCGTCGGCGGCCAAAGGTGCTGTTGAAAATGCCACCATAGTCAATATGGAGCCGTCGGCTGAGTGCCGATTAAAATGTGACTATAACAGATACGGGATGATATCGTCAGTGTTAGCCGAGAGCGAATGTGCCGATATCAATGCCGAGTTTAGCGACGCGGTCGATTTGAGGTTCACGGTGCGCATGTGCGATTTTGCGCAACTGGACAAAAAACTGACTGATTTGACCGCCGGAAGCGTGAAAATTGAAAAAATTATAGAAAAATATCACCCTTTTTTAAAAAAATAGAGGTTTTTTTATCACATTGTCGAATTATAATAATAGATAGCATGAAAGGGTGATTGCAGTGTTTGAAGATTTGTGTCCGCGCGAGAGAACCGAGCAAATTGAACATTTTTTGCTTAGCGAGCGTGCTGCCTTCAGTGACAGTCATCACGGACGAATGCGCGATGAGGAGCCGTGCGAGTTGCGCACCGATTTTCAGCGCGACCGCGACCGCATTATTCACTGCAAATCATTCAGGCGCCTCAAACACAAGACGCAGGTTTTTTTGTCGCCCGAGGGCGACCACTACCGCACGCGCCTGACCCACACCCTTGAGGTGTCGCAGATTGCGCGCACTGTTGCGCGTTCACTGCGCCTGAACGAGGACTTGACCGAGGCAATTGCCCTTGGCCACGACTTGGGTCACACGCCGTTTGGACACGCCGGAGAGCGAGCCCTAAACGAGTGCTGTGGCGGCGGATTTCGCCACTATGAGCAGAGCGTCAGGGTGGTCGAGCGGCTGGAAAACGGCGGGCGCGGCCTCAACCTGACCGACGATGTTAAAAACGGCATACTGTGCCATACAGCGGGTGAGTTGGCATATACACTGGAGGGACAAATCGTGCGCGTGTCCGACCGTATAGCCTACATAAACCACGACATTGACGATGCCATCAGAGCCGGTGTGCTGTGCGCGAGCGACATTCCGCCCGAAGCGCGAGATGTGCTCGGCAACACCAAAAGTGAGCGCATAGACACTCTCGTGCGCTCGACGGTGCACTCAAGCGGCGATACCATAGCCATGCACCCAGAGGTGGCAAAGGCATACGATATGCTTCACGCCTTTCTGTTTGAGCGAGTATATACCAATCCTGTGGCCAAAGGCGAGGAGTCAAAGGTTGATGGCATGATAAAAAATATGTTCACATATTATGTTTCAAATCCGGACAAACTGCCCGGAGAATACCGGCAGACACTTGAGACCGACGGGCCTGAGCGAGCGGCTGTCGACCACATTGCCGGCATGACCGACCGTTTTGCCGTGCAGGTATACAGCGATTTGTTCATCCCGCGCTCGTGGGGGATATAAAGCATACTAAAATTATAAACGGAGGTGTTGCAATGCGGCTGGATGAGTCTTTTTTATACGAACTTAGGATGCGCAATGATATTGAGTCGGTCGTTTCGGGTTATGTCAACCTGAAACGCCGCGGCAATACAATGGTTGGCCTGTGCCCATTTCATAATGAAAAGACGCCGTCATTCACCGTTTATACCAACAACGGCTCCTTTTATTGCTTCGGCTGTGGCGCGGGCGGCGATGTGATTACCTTTGTTCGCCAGATAGAGAATCTTGATTATATGGAGGCGGTGCGGTTTTTGGCCGACCGCTCGGGTATGACCATGCCGACCGACGGATACGACGATTCATTGCGACAGTTTCGTATGCGCGTGTTGGAGGCCAACCGATGTGCGGCGCGCTTCTTTCACGCTCAGTTGGGTACGGCGGCCGGTGCCGGTGCGGCTGAGTATTTGCGCGGCCGCCAACTGACCGATGCCACAGTCAGGCACTTCGGCATTGGATTTGCGCCTAACGAATGGACGGCGCTGTACGACCATTTGCATAAAAACGGCTTTGAGGACGATGTCATTTTGCAGGCTAACCTGTGCTCGCGCAGTTCACGCTCAAACCGTTTATTCGACCGATTTCGCAACCGAGTGATGTTTCCGTTTATTGATTTGCGCGGCAATGTGGTGGGGTTTGGCGGCCGGATTATGCCGGGCAGTGACGATGCGGCCAAGTATATTAACTCGACCGACACCCCGGTATATCGTAAAAGCCAATTTTTGTACGGCTTTAATTTTGCAAAAAATTCAAAGCGCGACGGCATAATATTGGTTGAGGGGAATGTCGATGTTGTTACCCTGCACCAAGCCGGATTTGACAACGCCGTTGCGGCTTGCGGCACTTCACT
>JAQXHB010000102.1 GCA_029007015.1 Bacillota bacterium
AGCCGGGGGAAATCCGGGTGCGCCGCCAGCTCACACAGCAGGGTATTGTCTATCCTCCCGCTTTTCAGCAGGTCAATCATTTCATCACTCAAACGCAGGTCTGCAAGATCGGCGTTTGGGTGATTTTTCATTTCAGACAGGTAACGGACGCTTACTACTCCCGCAGTCAGCGGGGCTTTAAGATGGGCGGGAAAGCCCCTTAAGGAAAGCGCCGTTATCAGCGGCTTTGAAGCCCAAACATTGTTATAACCCATGGAGATTGCAGAAATATTGAAATTTTGAATGGTTTATGTTATAATATGGCAGAAAACAAATTGAGAGTGTGCTGTATGAGAAAAAAACTATATTCTATCGTTGAGCCTGCCGAAAACGGGAACAAGCTCAGTAATATTTATGATTTTATAATGATGGCAACAATCATTATAAGTACGGTTCCTCTCGCATTTAAAGAAACCAATATTGTTTTTAAATGGATTGACTACATAACCGTTACCATTTTTATAATCGACTATCTGCTTCGTTTGATAACCGCCGATTACAAAATCGGAAAATCCGTTGCATCATTTTTTGTATATCCAATCACACCTATGGCAATTATTGATTTGCTTTCAATACTGCCATCTATATCCATCCTAAATAGCGGTTTCAGATTGCTTAAACTTTTTAGATTATTAAGAACATTGAAAGTCCTTCGGGCATTTAAGTTTTTAAGATACTCAAAAAGTTTTGAGATAATAGCAAATGTCTTTAAAAAGCAAAAAAAGATTCTATCCGCCGTTGCGACTATGGCTGTCGCATATATTCTCATATCCGCCCTTGTGATATACAATGTAGAACCCGGATCGTTTGAAAATTTTTTTGACGCTATCTATTGGGCTACAATATCACTAACAACAGTTGGCTACGGTGATATATATCCCGTTACAACAATCGGACGAATTGTAACAATGATTTCTTCTGTATTTGGTATTGCAATTATCGCGCTGCCCTCCGGTGTTATCACGGCAGGTTATCTGGATGAGATAAACAAAACCGAAAACGTAGAATAAACAACACCCTATGGCTTTTTACGGTCATAGGGCGTCTTTATTATTCAAGGGGTGATAATCCTGTTTGCTTTTTAAAGGTGTAATTAAAATAAAATTGAGAAGAAAAGCCGCAATCGGCGGCAGCACTTGCGGGGAGAAGGAGTTTGTGATATAATTCGTGTGTGACAATATGACAATCATTCGAGGAGGAGCCGAATGCTTACAAATGAATTTATTTCAATTTGCAAAGATTTCGCCGGAATAAACGATGTTTTAAGCGAAGAAATTGATGACAGTAAAAAAATTTGCAAATATAAAATAGAGTTTTACCGTTATATTTTAGAATTCAGATATGTCAAAAAAGGCTCGGCTTTTGTAAAACCCAGTTCCCTTTACTGTGTAATCTCCCTGCGGAAAAACAGTGTTGTGCACTACCAATTAACCGACATAATTCCATTTTTAGAAAATAAAACTTTCAAATCCTGTTATTTCTGGAACATTGAAAACCCCGAAAGATTAAAAAGTTGCTTTGAAAGTCTCGCGGCTACTTTGGAAAATATCACTTCACAGTTAGCACCGCTTCTGTCTGATGACTCCATTCTTTTACAATCCCTTTTTGAAAGTTATAAATCGCTGTATAATCTTAAGGAAACCGATATAGATTTCGATAAAATTGATAATCCCGATGATTATGCACATCATTATTTTATGTCTATTCAAAACATGCGAGATGAATACATTTTCTCAAGATATTGTAATTTTGGGCCTTATGCTCTGCTGCTCAAAAATAAGGTTGATAAGGCATTAGATAAGTACGAAAAACTCAATCAAAAAGACAAACTCTTGCCATATGAAAAACTGTTGATTGATAATATCGTCCATTCAGAAAACCGCGAGTTTCGTCCGTTTGAACCATCTTGCGATACCTCTGCTGCGGAAAAACTTATAAATCCGCTATCCGCTTTAATATGGTTCGCCGTTGTTTTTGCCGTTTCTTCGGTTTTCTGTTGCGGTATTTTTTGTGTTTACAATTTAATTATCTCCACTAATACACAGGTCGTATTAGCGTCACCGTGGTATACGGGCTATATTTGCGCGCTTTTATGCTCTGTTTTCGGTGCCATTGCTTTTAGTGCAATCAACCCCATTGCAAATAAACACCTTACTAAAAAAGAAAGAAAAGACTTTTCAAATATATTGATTTCTAAAGGTGAAAAGAAATTCTCGTTAATTATTTTTGTGCTTTCTATTGCAGTATCTATGTTTTTTGCAATTATGATTTTAATTTCAAATGTTCGATTTTATGATAATAAACTAATCTTTGACCGAAAAACCTACTATTACGACAGTATCGACAGCGTTTATTACATAGAAGCAAGGTACAACATGGACGGCGATAGGATAGAACGCGGTTCGTATGTTATTTTGTTCGATGATAAGACATCTCTTGATTTAGACGGCTACACCTCGGTTGAATTTGCTGAAAAAAAGGTTTTGCCTATATTGAAAGGTAAAGGAATAGGTGTTAATAATGCCGATTCCGAAAGGGATTTACCGTGGTATACAGAAGAATAGGTATTTTGTAGTTTCGGCACTGACACAAATGACATCGGTATCAAGCCGTATAACAAGCGGCTGTTATGCTAATATTAAAATGAGATACAATATGAGGTGATAATATGTGCACTGCGGCAACCTACAAAACGGCCGACTTTTACTTCGGACGCACATTGGATTATGAATTTTCATACGGCGACGAAATAACCGTGACGCCGCGCAACTATGAGTTTTGCTTTCGCCACGCAGGGCGGCTGGTGAGCCATTACGCCATAATCGGCATGGCGCATGTGGCTGATAATTACCCGCTCTATTACGATGCGGTCAATGAAAAGGGGCTGTGTATGGCCGGCCTCAACTTTGTCGGCAATGCGCATTACGGCGAGGTTATGCCCGGCGCCGAGAATGTAGCATCCTTTGAGTTTATACCGTGGCTGCTCGGGCAGTGCGCCACTGTGAAAGAGGCGCGCCTGCTGTTAGATAGGATAAATTTGGTAGACACTTCATTCAGCGATACACTTCCTGCGGCGCAACTGCACTGGATGATTTCCGACCGCGATGAAACGGTCACGGTTGAGTCGACCGCAGACGGCATGCATGTTTACGACAATCCGGTGGGAGTGCTGACCAACAACCCGCCGTTCTGCGAGCAGATGTTTCAGCTCAACAACTACATGCACCTGTCTGCCAAGGACCCGGAAAACAGTTTTTGCCCTCAACTGCCGCTCAACCGTTACAGCCGGGGTATGGGAGGACTGGGCCTGCCGGGCGACCTATCGTCGCAGTCGCGCTTCGTCAGGGTGGCTTTTACAAAGATGAACTCGGTCTCCGGTCGGTCAGAGGCAGAGAGCGTCAGTCAGTTTTTCCACATTCTCGGCTCGGTCGACCAGCAAAGGGGCTGCTGTGATGTGGGCGACGGAAAGTACGAAATCACCATTTACACATCATGCTGCAATGCCGACAAGGGGATATACTACTACACCGCCTACGACAATCACCAAATCACGGCGGTGGACATGCACAGAGAAAACCTTGACGGCACCGCGCTGGTGTGTTATCCGCTGATTAAAGAGAGCGCTTTTTTCATGCAAAACTAAAATTTCAAAATAAATAAGTCGCCGCGTGGCGGCTTTTTTATTTTGTGCAAAGGCGGTGCGGCTTCTGCCGCGCGGCGGTTGGGCATATACTGTGGTGTCAATTTGCTGTCAGGAGGAACACCATGACTAACAGTTACTATCCGTTTATCAACACGCCGTTGTCCTACGATTATTCGGCGCTCGAACCGTACATCGACACCTGCACCATGCACCTGCACCACGACCGACATTTGCAAACATACATCGACCATCTCAACTCCGCGCTGAAGGATGAGCCGGAACTGCAAACGCTGTCGCTGGAACAATTGTTGACCGACACAAACCGACTGCCGCACAGACTGCAAACGGTTATCAAAAACAATGCAGGCGGCGTGTATAATCATCGGTTTTATTTTGATGGCATGTCGGGTCAATTGAGTCGCCCGTCGGGTGAATTATCGGTAGCCATTGACCGTCAGTTTGGCAGTTTTGATAGGTTTATTCAACTTTTCAGGGCAATTGCACTGGCCGTTTTCGGGTCGGGATACGCTTGGCTGGCGGTCAGGGACGGTCGGCTAATCATCACGGCGACTGCCAATCAGGACACGCCGATTGCGCTCGGCATGTGCCCGATAATTTGCATTGATGTATGGGAGCACGCCTATTATCTAAAGCATCAAAATGTACGGGCGGGCTATTTTGACGACTGGATAAATACCGTAAACTGGCCGATGGCCGAGCAAAGATTTGAGGAATGTATGCTGAAATATAAGTAATATTTGCTTTTTGCGTCAGTTTGTGTTATCATCAAGTGTCACTACTGTTATCGTAAATATTTTTAAAAGGGAAGTAGAATATGAAAATTATTGTTGCCGGATGCGGTAAGATAGGTACAACCATTATATCCCAACTGGCGGCAGAGGGACATGATGTGGTGGCTTTGGACCATAACCCGTCGGTGCTCGCTGAAATTACCAATATCTACGATGTAATGGGGCTGTGCGGTAACTGCACGAATGTTGAGATTCTTGAGGAGGCAGGCGCTGAAAGTGCCCGACTGTTTGTTGCTGCCACCGGCTCGGATGAACTGAACATGCTGGCGTGCTTTTTGGCCAGGCGGATGGGTGCGCATCACTCGATTGCGCGTATACGCAATCCGGAGTATAATGAGCGCGGCCTGAGATTTGTGCGCGAGCAACTCAATCTGTCGATGTCGATAAATCCCGATATGCTGGCTGCGCAGGAATTATTCAACATTCTAAAACTGCCGTCGGCCGTCAAGATCGAGAGGTTTTCCGGCCGCAACTTTGAGATGATTGAGATGATGCTGAAACCCAATTCGATTCTCAACGGCATGACTGTAATCGAGATGCGCAACAAGTATAAGGGCAAGTACCTGATATGTGTTGTCCAGCGCGGCGATGATGTCTATATTCCCGACGGCAACTTCATACTGCACAGCGGCGACCGTATCGGGCTGACCGCGTCATCGGCCGAGATACAGCGTTTGCTGCGTTCTCTCGGCGTGATGCAGAAACAGGCGCGCAGTGTAATGATACTGGGCGGCAGCCGCACAGCAGTTTATCTTGCGCGATTGCTGATAAATATCGGCGTATCGGTTAAAATCATCGAGCAGGACGCGGCCGTCTGCCGCGATTTGAGCGAAACATTGCCAAAGGCGGTCATCGTAAACGGCGACGGCGCTCAGCAGGAACTTCTGCTTGAGGAGGGACTGCGCTCGACCGATGCATTTATCTCGCTTACCGGCATGGATGAAGAAAACATACTCATCTCAATTTTTGCGGCGTCGCAAAATGTGCCGACGGTAATATCAAAGGTTAATCGCGATGAACTGGCCTCCATGGCAGGTCGGTTGGGCATTGACTGCATCGTTTCGCCGCGCAAAATTGTGTCGGATGTGCTGGTGCGTTATGCGCGAGCACTGCAAAACTCGGTCGGAAGCAATATAGAGACGCTGTATAACCTGATGGACGGCAAGGCAGAGGCGCTGGAATTTAATGTTAAAACCGAGTCGCCGCTTTTGGGTGTGCCGCTCAAGGCTCTCTCGCTCAAGCAAAATGTGCTTATCGCCGGCATTATCCGCGAGCGCAAAACCATCATCCCCGACGGCGACGATGTGATACAACTGGGCGATAGGGTGGTTGTGTTGTCCACCAATCAGCATTTTCAAGATTTCACGGATATCATTAAATAAGGACAGATAACGGTATGAATCGCAGAATGATTTTACACATGGTCGGGCAAATTGTCATGCTCGAGGCGGTGCTGCTTATGCTGCCGCTGACGGTGTCGCTGATATACGGTGAGAAATGTGTAATTTCCCTTGCCGTGACGGCGATTTTGGCGGTGACTGTCGGACTTGTCATGACCCTCATCAGCCGCCCGGGTTACAGGACGATATATGCCAAGGAAGGGTTTGTTATAGTTGCCTTGGCGTGGCTGTTGATGTCGGCCATCGGCGCACTGCCCTTTGTCATCAGCGGAGAAATTCCGTCGTTCATAGACGCCTTTTTTGAGACGGTCAGCGGATTTACCACCACCGGTGCATCGATTTTGACCGACATTGAGTCAATGAGCCGCGGCCTGCTGTTTTGGCGCAGTTTTACCCACTGGATTGGCGGCATGGGCGTGTTGGTGCTTATCATGGCCATTTTGCCGGCCGACTCAGGCCGGTCGATACACATCATGCGTGCAGAGGTGCCCGGCCCCTCGGTGGGCAAACTGGTGCCCAAAATACGCAGTACGGCGAAAATTCTTTATATGATATACATCGCGCTGACGGGGCTGGAGATTGTCTTTCTTCTGTGCGGTGGCATGCCGCTGTTTGACAGTGTTGTTCATGCCTTTGGCACGGCGGGTACGGGCGGTTTCGGCATCAAGTCTGACAGCATTGCCGGTTACAGCCCTTATTTGCAGTGGGTTATAACAGTATTCATGCTTTTGTTCGGCCTCAATTTTAATGTGTATTTTCTTATTGTTATCGGCCGTTTCCGCACGGCAATAAAGAGCAGTGAGATGTGGTGTATGCTGGGCATATTTGCGGCATCTGCGACGACCATTGCCGTCAATATATATCCACTATGCCAAAATGTCGAAAAGGCAATTCGGCTGTCGGCATTTCAGGTGTCATCAATACTTACCACCACCGGCTATGCCACCGCTGACTTTGATTTGTGGCCCGATTTGTCAAAGACGATTTTGTTTGTGTTGATGTTTATAGGCGGATGTGCCGGCTCCACCGCCGGCGGACTCAAGGTGTCGCGCATCATACTGCTGTTTAAGTTAATGCGCCGCAATTTGCACAATATGCTTCATCCGCGCTCAGTTGGCATTGTTCGGTTTGACGGCAAGCGTATTGACGACAAAACACTTGATAATGTCAGTGCCTACTTTGCGCTCTATGTCGGGTGCTTTGTGGCGGCGATTTTGCTTATCAGTTTTGAACCTTTCGGGTTCGAGAGCAATGTGTCAGCCGTTGCAGCGTGCATAAACAATGTCGGCCCCGGCTTTGCCGCAGTCGGCCCGACGGCGTGCTACGCAGGGTATTCGTGGTTTTCAAAGCTGATACTGTCGATGGCAATGCTCATCGGCAGACTGGAAATATATCCCATAATTTTGGCGCTGATGCCGTCGACATGGATAAAGAAATAACAGCAAAACCGACTTCGCTTTTAAACGGAGTCGGTTTTGAGCGATGTGCGTTATTCGACCGTTATCAGGCGAATAACATCGGCCTTTCCGCCAATGTCTCCGTCTAATCCGTAGATGACCACGGCGCTGTCGCCCTTTGCGATAATGCCCATTTGCTTGCACCGCGCTATTGCGTTTGATAGCAGTTGACTGTCGCCCCGCGCGCCCTCATCCTTGAGCGGAGTCACGCCCCAGATAAGCGCCAGTTTGTTGTAGGTAATTTCGCTTGTCGTGACGGCCACAATGGGTGCAAGCGGCCGGTGGGCCGACAGTGTCGTTGCAGTCAGACCGCTTGATGTAAGCACGATTATTGCCGCCGCATTGCAGTCCTCTGCCAGCGTTACGGCCGCGTCGCACAGTGCCGCCAGCCGTGAATCCTTGCAGTAGGGGCGGCGCAGGATATGTGAATCAGCCTCGGCTTGGCAGAGTATGGACGCCATGGTCGAGACGACCAACTGCGGGTGTGCGCCTACGGCCGTCTCGCCCGACAGCATGACCGATGATGTGCCGTCAAAAACGGCGTTGGCCACATCGCTTATTTCGGCGCGCGTCGGCACAGCCTGCTCGGTCATCGACTCAAGCATTTGGGTGGCTGTGATCGACGGCTTGGAGGCGGATATACAGTGCTGTATGCTTAACTTTTGGATACCCGGCAGTCTCTCAAACGGGATTTCAACGCCCATGTCGCCGCGCGCCACCATTATCCCGTCTGAGCGAGCAAGGATGTCGTCAAAGTTGTATATTCCCAGCGCATTTTCAATTTTTGCGATGATAGATATTTTACTGCCACCGTTGCGGTCGAGAAAGGTGCGCATCATATCAATGTCACTGCCGGTGCGCACAAACGACGCCGCTACATATTCCACTCCGTGCTCTATGCCGAAAAGCAAGTCATTCATATCTGTTTCGCTCAAAAACGGCATATCGATGTCCACTCCGGGCAGATTTATGCTCTTTTTGCCGCTGACAGCGCCGCCGCGCACAACAGTGCAGACGGCCGACATATTATCAGCCGAGTCAACCCTCAGGCATACCTCGCCGTCGTTTATGAGCACCTTGTCGCCGCGGCTGAGTCGGCCGGTCATAGGTGCATAATTGACACCACAGCCGCTTTTGCCACCGCTCCGTCCGTCGGCGTAAAGGGTATACCGACTTCCGACCTCCAGCGTGACAGGCCCGTCCGGCATCTCGCTGAGCCTGATTTCAGGCCCGCGTGTATCGAGCAGCAGTGCAATTGGCATATCGAGTGTTTGCCGCACGCGCTTGACCGTTTCAACCGCCAGTTTGTGCTCAGCATATGTTTCGTGTGAAAAGTTCATGCGTGCCACATTCATGCCGGCACGAGCCATGGAGGAGATGGCCTCTTCACTGCGCGTCGCCGGACCGAGGGTGCACACAATTTTTGTCTTTCTCAATTAAAAATCACCTCTGAAATAGTTTGACTGTCTCAGGGGCGATTATTACAAAATCATATTATACACAAATATTATCTTTTATTTTCTCATATGTCGCCTCACCGATACCGCTCACATTCATTATTTCGCTGATATCGAGAAAGTCGCCGTTCTGGCTGCGATAGGCGATAATGTTCGCCGCCTTTTCCGGACCTATTCCGTCAAGCGTTATGAGTTGCTCGGCCGTAGCCGTGTTGATGTTTATCGGCCCTGTATTGGCAGATGAAAGGGCGGCCGACGACACTGCCGATGTAACCGTGTTGCTCACGGCCACTGAGCGGCCGACCGACGGGCGTATGACCATTGTAACCGTGACAACCGCCGACAGATATAAAAACAGCAGTGCCAGTATCAAGCGCTTATAACCGATTTTGTGTTTCATTTTATCAGTTCCATATTATTTCTTTCGACATATTCCGATAAAAATATTATTACATTTATTAAAATATTTTTCAAGTGAGCACTTGTCACGATGCCATAATATAAAGGGATTGCGCATATTTTTTTACAAAATACAGCCCGCTCAGCGTCATGGCACGGTTGACATTTTGCGCCATATATATTATAATCATCAAGGTAAATGATTTCTGGAAGTACTGCAAACTTTTAGAGGTGTAAAAATGAAGTTTTTAAAGGCTTTGGCTCGTAGAATGCCGTTAATGCTTTGGGACATTATTTGCGTTGCTTTATCAGTTGTTGTATCTATCAGGCTCAGATTTCCGACTCAGGCCAATCTGCCGCCGCGTTACATCGCTTTGCTGCCGACTTATATTATAGTTTTTTCTGTTATAGTGCTGCTTGTCAATTCGCTCATCGGCTGCTATAACGGCATACTTAAGCATGTCGGTCTGAACGATATTTTGCGTCAGCTCATTTCATCGGTGCTGTGCGTCGGACTGTTCTATACGGCCGACCGCGTGTTTGCACTGGGCACTGATTATACCATTTTCATCATCATGTGGGCATTTATGTATCTGCTGATGATAAGCGGCCGCGGCATTGTCAAGGCCGGCTCTGTACTGCGCGCCAGATTACTGCGTGCGACGGGTGATGAGAACAGGCGAGTGCTCATTTTCGGCGCCGGAGAGGCCGGCGTTTACCTTGCGTCCAAACTCATCCGTCACGCTGAATCTCAACTTGAGCCGGTTGCTTTTATCGATGACAATCAGTCCATTCAGGGCAAGCGCATACACGGCATTAAGGTGCTCGGCGGCCGTGAACGATTGGATGAGGTCATTAAGAAACATCATATTGACGAGGTTATTGTGGCCATACCTACTGCTCCGCGTGAACTGCTTCAATTTGTCGTGGATGTGTGTAAGGAAAATCGTTGCCGTGTGCGCCGATTCGGCACCATCGACGATATGGACCTGAAAAAGGTGCAGGTGTCGAACATCAATTTCGAGGACCTTCTGCACCGTGACCGCGTTGATTTGGGTACGCAGACGGTTACCGATTTCATCAAGGGCAAGACGGTTATGGTTACCGGCGGTGCCGGCTCAATCGGCTCCGAGATTTGCCGTCAGGTGCTCGCATTCGGATGCGAAAAACTCATCATTTTCGATTTCAACGAAAACGGTTTGTTCTTTATCGACAACGAACTTAAAGAAAAATTCGGCGCAGAGCGTCATGTTACCACCCTCGGTTCCATTCGTGACCGCGCCCGCTTGCGTCAGGTAATGACCGAGTATAAGCCCGAGATTGTTTTCCACGCGGCCGCTCATAAGCATGTGCCGATGATGGAAATTAACCCGCGCGAAGCGGTCAAAAACAATGTGTTTGGCACTATAAACACCGCTCAGGTGGCCATCGAGTGCGGTGTCAGCAAATTTATACTCATCTCGACCGATAAAGCGGTCAACCCAACCAATATAATGGGCGCCACCAAGCGCATTGCAGAACTAATAATTCAGATGATGGATACGCTGTCTGATACCGATTTTGCGGCCGTGCGTTTCGGAAATGTGCTTGGCTCCAACGGCAGCGTTGTGCCCTTTTTCCAGAAGCAGATTAACGAGGGCGGCCCCATTACCGTTACGCACAAGGATATGCGGCGCTACTTTATGACCAGACCCGAGGCGGTGCAGTTGGTGCTTGATGCCGGTGCAATGGCCGACGGCGGCGAGATATTCGTGCTCGATATGGGCCAGCCGGTCAGAATTTATGACTTGGCGTGCGATTTGGCGCGACTGTCGGGACTTGAGCCCGGCATCGACATAGAAATCAAATTTACCGGGCTGCGTCCTGGTGAAAAAATGTTTGAAGAGATCAGCCTGAGAGATGAAGAGGTAGACCGCACACGCAACGAAAAGATTGTTATTATGAAGCCGATTGACAACGACAGCACAGCGCTGTCGCAAAAAATCAAGCATCTTGAATCTACTATTTCGGCCGACGATACACATGATATGTTTGCTTGCGTTAAGGAGATTGTCCCCACCTTCAATCACAAGATGTGATAGGAGATTCAAAGATGGAAAAAAGGACCGAATTTTTGCCGTACTCTCGCCCGTACATTGACGACGATGAGATTGATGTCGTGGTCGATGTTCTCAGATCCGGGTGGTGGACGCGCGGCGCCGTTACAACAGAATTTGAAAAGCGCATTGCAGAATATGTCGGCGCCAAGTACGCACTGGCGCTGTCAAGTTGCACTGCCGCTAGTCATTTGGCTCTTTATTGCCACGGTATCGGTGCCGGTGATGAAGTTATCACAACGCCGATGACCTTTTGCTCAACGGCTAATACTATTGTTGAGGTGGGCGCGACACCGGTTTTTGCCGATATCAATTGCCGCACCGGACTTATTGACCCTGAGCAGATTGAGGCGAAAATAACCCCGCGTACAAAAGCGATTGTGCCCGTTCATTATGCCGGCCAGAGTTGCGATATGGACGCTATCGAGGATATTGCGCGCCGCCACGGCCTGGTTATTATTGAGGACGCGGCTCACGCGCTGTCAACCACATACAAGGGTAAAAGGGTGGGCAGCAGCGGCAACGCAACCTGCTTCAGTTTTTATGCAACCAAAAATATATCGACAGCAGAGGGTGGCATGCTTACCTCTGATGATGCCGATTTTATTGAGCACGCGCGTATAATGTCACTTCACGGCATGTCCAAGAACGCGTGGAGCCGCTATGGTAAAGGCGGAACATGGAAATACGAAGTTGTTGCCAGCGGATATAAATATAATACCACCGACATCGCATCATCGCTTGGACTGGCTCAGATGAATAAGTTGGACGAGATGCAGCAAATTCGCGGACAGTACTATAAGATGTACTGTGATTTGCTTCGCGATGTCGATGGAGTCAGCCTGCTGGAGCCGGTCAGCTACGGGCAAAGTTCGTATCATCTGTGCGTTTTGTGTTTGGATACCGACAAACTGTCTATCGACCGTGACCGGTTTATCGAACTGCTGACCAATGAATATAACATCGGCATAAGCGTGCATTTTATTCCTCTGCCGATGCACCCGTTCTATATTGAGCGGTTTGGCGAGAATATCGATAACTACCCACAGTGCAAGCGCATGTATGAGAGCATCATTTCGTTGCCGTTGTACCCGTCGATGAAACCGGAGGATGTTGAGTATGTCGCGGCCGCAGTCAGAGAGATTTCAACTAAATACGCAAAGTGAGTGCATCGCAAAATACCGCGCCATAGTCGAGCGCAAAAGGGTGTATCTGTTCTTTAAGCGGGCTTTCGATACGGTTGTGTCAGCGCTGCTGATATGCTGTCTGTCGCCGGTGCTTATTGTAACTGCGCTGGCGGTTGGCCTGACTTCACGCGGCGGAGTGTTTTTTACACAGCGCCGTGTCGGCCTTAACGGACGCATTTTTAAAATAATCAAATTTCGCACCATGGTACCCAAAGCGGCATCTATGGGGCGCGAGATAACGGTTGGCGATGATAAGCGCGTCACCGCTGTCGGCCGTTTCATTCGCCGTATACGGCTGGATGAACTTCCTCAGTTTTTCAATGTGCTGACAGGGGATATGAGCCTTATCGGCCCACGTCCCGAAGTGGAACATTATGTAAACCAATACGACGACGCGGAGCAGGCAACACTGCTGGTGCGTCCCGGTCTGTCGTGCCGCGCAAGTTTGCTTTTTGCCGACGAGGCGGAACTGCTTGCGGCTCAGCACGACCCCGAGAAATATTATGTAAACATTATCATGAAGCAAAAGGCCCAACTCAATCTCGAATATATCGAAAACATGTCATTTGCAGAGGATATCAAAACATTTTTCGCCACAATTGCGCATGTTTTTAAGTAAATCGACAAAAAAACAAACAATTTATCGAAAAGTTGCTTGTTTTTTTGTTTTATTTTGCCAAAAAATATGATATAATTTATTAAATAACTTGTTTTAACGCCGCTTTTATATCAAAGGGGGACACTATGAAAAAAATACTTGTTGTTGACGATGATCGCAATATATCGGAACTGCTTAGATTGTATTTGGAAAAAGAGGGCTTTGAGACGGTGCTTGCGTATGACGGGATGGAGGCGCTCGATTGCTTTACTGTCGAGAATCCCGACATGATTCTGCTGGATATAATGCTGCCGAAAATGGACGGTTGGCAGGTTTGCAGGCAGATTAGAAAAAGCAGTAATGTGCCCATTATTATGCTGACTGCGAAGGGCGAGACATTTGACAAGATACTGGGCCTTGACCTCGGTGCCGACGATTATGTGGTTAAGCCTTTTGACGCCAAAGAGGTTGTGGCACGAGTAAAGGCCATTTTCAGGCGCACTAACCCTGTCGAGCCTGACATCAAGGAGGTCAGTTACGATAAACTGACCGTCAACCTGTCCAATTACGATATGACAGTCGACGGCAAGCATGTTGACACTCCTCCTAAGGAACTGGAACTGATTTACCACCTCGCGTCCAATCCCAACAAGGTTTTTACGCGCAATCAGTTGCTCGATGAGGTGTGGGGATTTGACTACTACGGCGATTCGCGCACCGTCGATGTTCATGTCAAGCGCTTGAGAGAAAAACTGGACGGCGTCAGCGATATGTGGTCGCTCAAAACCGTTTGGGGCGTCGGCTACAAATTTGAAACAAAATAAAGGTGATTTGTCTTTGAGAAAAAGCCTGTTTATCAAGTATTTTTCAACATCGGCTATATGTGTTTTGTTAGGTTACACCCTCTTGCTTGTGACCGCGATACCGCTTACTGTTCGTATGTGGTACTCTGAAAAGCAGGACATGCTGCGCAACAACTGCACGCGTCTTGCCGAATCGGCCAAGGAAATGATCGACTACGCAGAGTTTACGAGCAGTCTGGAGTTGATGAGTATTTCCTCTGCGACATCAAACGGTACGGTTGTGTTCTTTGCTGACCGAAACGGCCATGTCATTGCCTGCAGTGAGGGGCACGATATTACTAACGCCGATTCACTGTATAACAAGTCTGTATCGGTTGATATAATGAACAAAGCGTACAACGGTGTTTACACCGAGTTGGGCCGTTTGGGCGGCCTTTATGACAGCGACTATTATTCGGCGGCGACTGCACTGGTCGGCCGCGATGACAGCATAATCGGCGCGGTATTCACATCGTACACAGCCGCCAATCAGGAAAAATACTTAAAACAACTGGTTGAGATATTCATCATATCACTTGCTGTTTCTATCACGGTAATCTTTGTCGTGATGTACCTGCTTGTGCGGCACATGGTACAGCCGCTCAAAGAGATGTCCGAAGCATCGTCGCGCATTGCAAGGGGCGACTTTACAAAGAACATCACCATCAATCCCAACCGAAACGACGAAGTTGCCGAACTGGCAAAGTCGTTTAACAGCATGGCGGCGTCGCTCGAGCAAATAGAATATATGCACAGCAGTTTTATCGTTAATGTGTCGCATGAACTCAAAACGCCGATGACCACCATTTCCGGCTTTATTAACGGCATACTCGACGGCACCGTGCCGCAGGAGAAAAGCCGCTATTATCTGACCGTAGTGTCTGACGAAATCAACCGTCTGTCGACGCTGGTCAATGCTATGCTTAATCTGTCGCGCATTGAGTCGGGCGCAATGAAACTCAAATGCACACGGTTCTGCCTGACAGATACACTGCTCAACACATTGCTGTCAATGGAGCCGCTCATTAACGAGAAACAACTGAATATTTTGGGCGTGGACAGTCTGCCTGAGGTATATGTCGAGGCCGACAGCGACCTCATTCATCAGGTGATATATAATTTGGTGGAAAATGCCGTCAAATTTTCTAATGTCGGCGGATATATCAAATTTGGTTTAGAATTGGCTGATAATGGATACAATATTATTATCGAGAACAGCGGTCAGGGAATAAAAGATGATGAAATAAATCATATTTTTGAACGCTTCTACAAGACCGACAAGTCCCGCTCGATTGATAAAAAGGGCCTTGGCCTCGGCTTGTTCCTTGTCAAGTCGATTCTCTCGCTCCACGGCGGCAGTATTTGTGCCGAGAGCGAGATGGGCAAATTCACCCGATTTACCGTTTATTTACCCAAACATGCGCAATCATGATAGGAGGACACCGTAATGGATGACCGATTTGAAAACAATATAGAAAATGAAAACAGCCAAACGGCTCACACCGCTGATAACAATCAGCACGCTGAGGTTAATGAGCCGATACCGACGGAAACCGACGGCATCAAACCGGCCGAGTCGGCCGCTCAGCCAACGCCGCCGGTGTATAACTACTATTCATCATATAATTCACAGGGCGGTGACCCATTTCAACAGCCGAGCGGCTCGTATTACAGTGCTCCTGTGCCGCCGGCTAATCAGGGTTTTCCGTACGGCTCGCCGGCACAGTATAACCCCTATGCTCGGTCGTTGCCAAACGGTCAGTACGGCGTCAATCAACAGGGCTATCCGTACGGCGCACCGAATGTGTACACTCAGCCCGTTGAGCCGAAAGTGCCCACTGATGACACTCTGAACGATAATATCGAGGCGGTCAACTTTCCGCCTGCCGAGAAGGTTAAGAGCAGCGGCATCCGTCTCTTTGTCATGCTCATTTGTGTTGTGATAGCGCTGTGCGCAGGACTGAGCGGCGGCTATCTTTTGAGCAATTCAGACAGCAAGAGAGTCACGCAGGGCGACGGCAACTTTTCCGGCATCAGCACTGTCGGCGGCAATACCGGCGGCAATGTTGCCGAAAAAGGCATCGCCGCTGCAATTGATTCTGTGGTCGGCATTGTGACTTACAGTGCCAATGACCTCTCGACAACCTCTCTTTCGTCAGGTATAATCATATCCGATGACGGGTACATTCTGACCAACGACCACATTTATGTTGACATCAAATCGCCGCAGTTTTTGATTTACCTCAATGACGGCAGTGAATATGAGGCGCAGTTTGTCGCCGGCGATGCGCGCAGCGATTTGGCGGTGTTAAAGATAAACGCAACGGGACTCAAAAAGGCAACATTTGCCGATTCGAGCGGACTGGCTGTCGGCCAGTCGGTGGCCGCTATCGGCTGTCCGGGGGATTTATCCCTTGCATCGTCGGTCACACGCGGCATAATTTCGGGCGTCAACCGCCGCATTTCGGTAAATTCCAATTATTCGATGAAACTTATACAGACCGATGCCGCAATTAACCCCGGCAACTCCGGCGGCGCCCTCATCAATGAGGACGGTCAGGTGGTCGGAGTCAATTCATCAAAAATTGTCAGCACCGGATATGAGGGAATTTGCTTTGCCATACCATCCAATGTTGCAGTTAAGGTGGCCGATGACCTCATCAACAGCGGCAGAGTTATGAACAGAGCCAAATTGGGCATTTCATATCAGGTTATCGACGCTTTGACCGCAAAAGAGAATAATAAAGTTACCGGACTGAATATCGTATCCATCGAAAAATCAAGCAACCTGTACGGCCATGGCTTCACCGGCGGCGATATTATCACACACATCAACGGTGAGCGTATTAACGGCTCGGGTAATTTCCTTGATATTATCGAATCGTGCAAGCCCGGCGACTCGGTCACACTGACCATTCGTAAGCAAAACGGCGGCGACCGCGATATAACCATACAACTTATCGAGGACAGCGGCGGCAGCAGTTATGTGAAATAATTTTGAATAATCCTCTCTAATCGGCCGATAATATATGTGCAACAACGATTACAGGAGGATTGAATATGAATAGGTCGAAATATTTGGTACTGCTGGCGGCAATCGCAGCCGCCGCCATGTTTGCGTCGTGCTCTCAGGGCGGAAATGTCAATGACAACAGCGACGGCATGGTATCTGACAGTTCGGATATGAACGGAATGTCATCGACTTCGTCATCACTGCTCGACAGCGACTATGATGACGGAACGGTCAGCGACACCATGAGCGGTATCGGCTCTGATATCGGCAGTGCAGTCAGCAGTGTCGGCGGTGCGATGACCGGCAGTACAAATCAGTAATTATTGTACAGACAGCCGATGAGGGCCGCGTATCGTTTTTGATTCGCGGCCCTTTATACAGTTTCAATTATGCCGGCCGCAACGGCCCCAAGAGAGCATAAGTCGGTCGGGATAGAGTGAACCGTCTGTCCCGACCGACCTGCTTATTTACCGGCAAATAGAGAGTTGTCGCACCGCCTGAGGCTGTCGACTGCATCGGAAATGGCTTTGTCGGCGTCACCGCTCGGTGTTTTGGACTCAACATAGTTGATGACCAGATTTTTCTGAGCCGCGGTCAGGCTTTTAAAGTACTTGGCCGCCTCTAAGTCGCCGGCGATGGCCATGCTCAACTCCAGAGGAATATCTCTCTCACTCATTATTATCACCTCGCACTTATTATCCCCAAAATAATTAGTATATTGTATTGACTTTTTTCAGTGCGGGTGATACATTTTGGATGGCGTATATTTGAAACCGACCGAAAAAATCACTAAATTTAATACAAAATTTTTCAAAAGAGGTAAAACCGGTGAAAATTAAACAGTTTTTGAGTTTGACACTTGCGGCCGTGCTGTCGGCGGTTATGATGGCCTCCTGCGGCGGCAGTACAGAGGCACCGTCTGCGCCGTCGGCATCATCAAATGTGGCAGATGTAAAGGCGGTGGTAAACATCGCCATGCTGACCGGACCGAGCGGTATCGGCGCCGCCAAACTGCTCGATAATGCCGATAACGGCAACGCTCTCAATGATTACAAATATACCGTTGCGACAAGCATTGATGAAATCACACCGAAACTTTTAAATGACACTTTCGACATTGCGGCCGTGCCGAGCAATGTCGCCGCGATGCTTTATAATAATTCCGGCGGCAAGGTCAAAATGATAGCCATAAACACTCTGGGCGTGCTCTATGTGCTCGAAAAGGGCAACACTGTCACAGGTTTTGCGTCGCTGAAAGGCAAAACGGTGTATATCAGCGGAGAGGGCACCACGACTGAGTACGCCGTGCGCGCACTGCTGACCGACAACAATATTGACCCTGACAGGGATGTAAAACTTAAGTTTGTCGACGGTCATGCTAAACTGACCGAAATGGCGGCGTCAGGCGAGGTCGATATTTGTGTTCTGCCCGAGCCCCATGTGACAGATGTTTTGCTGAAAAATACAGATATGCGGCTTGCGCTGGATGTCAATGCGCTGTGGCGATCGGCCTACGGCGATGATGCTGCTCTGCCGATGGGATGTGTCGTTGCGCGCACCGGATTTATCGAGAAAAACCCCGACGCCGTTGAGATGTTTCTGACCGAGTACAAGCAGTCGGTCGAATTTGTAAACGGCAATGTCGATGCCGCCGCCGAACTGTGCGCCAAGTACGGCTTGCTCGACTCGGCCGCCGTCGGCAAGGCCGCAATTGCGCGTTGCAGCGCCGTCTTTATCAGCGGCAACGGGATGCAATCGACCGCCGAGCCTTACTTCAGTATTCTCAACAAATACAGCGCCAAATCAATCGGCGGACGGTTGCCCGATGAGGCTTTTTATTACTACAACTGATATTTTACAAGAAAAAATCAATAAAAACCAAATAAAAAGGTTGCAATTTTGTAATAATTTGTTATAATGGTCATTGTGAGTGTTACAAAATTGTAATCTTTTTATGTTAGGAGTTGATAGGGTGAAAGGGCAGACTGCTATAAAAGTTAAGCAATTTATCAGCAAATTGCTGTGCTTTGCCCGCGGTTTTGTTGCGCCGCTTGTTGACCCTATAAAACAGTTCTCGGTAAAGATTTTTTCCTCGCTCAAGGCCGGCTTGGTTAAGAGGATTGTCAGCCTCGCGCTTATGCTCGGCGTAATCGTGTCTGTGTCGTTGCTCGGCACGACCGTTACATACGCGATTGATTTGAATGTTGACGGGCACAGCATCGGACGCGTGCAGAGCCGCGCCGTGCTGGATGATGCGCTCAAGTCGATTGGCGAGCAACTGGTTCGCACCAATATTGACTGTGCGCCCAATATCACTGTCGAGTTCGCCGTCGGCTCTCCGAGCGGGCTCAATTCGTCAGACAGTGTCTGCGATGCGCTTATCGCGGCTGATAACACATATATCTATGCCTGCGGCATTTTTGTCGACGGCAATATTGTTTCCTATGCCGATGATGAGCAGGGCGCCGAGCAGTTTTTAAATGATCTGCTCGCCAAATATGACGGCAACAACACGGTGGTCGAATTTGTCGGTACGGTCGAGACCAAGTACGGCCTGTACCTTGAGTCGACCGTTTCCAAACTGCCTCATTTGAGCGAGATGGCCGATGAGACCGACTCGTACACCTATTTCACATACATTCTACAGTCCGGCGACACCATGGCTTCGGTTGCAAAGCGTTTCGGCGTGAGCGCCGAGTTGCTGGAGACGGTTAATCTTGAGGCCGATTTTTCTGCAGGTAATACGGTGAATGTTATTGCAAAACTGCCGAAAATTTGTGTTCGCTCGACCACTGTCGAGACCAAAACCAGCCAATCGGGCTATCGCGTCACTGAAAAAAGTGTAAAAACAGTCGCTGTCAACGGAGTCGAGGTCAGCAGTGAGGTGCTCTCCAGTACAAGCACGCTGAACTTGCCGAAAAAGCGAATTAAATATGTTGGCAGTAAGGGCTATTGCTGGCCGGTTGACCCCGACAGAGAGAATTATGTCAGTTCGCTGATGGGTGATGACCGTTCACACAAGGGCTGGGATATTGCCGCCAAGACGGGCGTGGCCATTTTGGCTGTCAAGAGCGGCCGGGTGGTTGGTGTCAACAATGCCGGCAGCGGATATGGGCTGAATGTCACAATTGACCACGGCAACGGAATCACCACGCTGTACGCGCACTGCAATGCGATATATGTTTCGGTGGGCGATAAGGTCGAGCAGGGCTCGGTCATCGCAACGGTGGGTTCCACCGGCCGTTCCACCGGCCCGCATTTGCATTTTCAAATCTTCAGATACGGTAATAATATTGACCCTTCGGTTTATTTAAGATAATTTCAAAGCGGCGGTGTCGACCAAATTTCGGTTGGCATCGCCCATTTGTTATAATTTTGATATACATTGCAATTATGTGTTGAATTATTGTGATAAATAAAGTATAATAAATAATATTCAAGGGGGGACCGACGATGATAAATTTGAAGTTGCATGACCGCTACGATGAGGATAAATTGTGTGAAAATCCTGATAAGGGATGGTATTTGCATTACTACGATAACAGCGTTGACAAATATTTCGGCGGCAGAGATGAAAATGATTTTCTGCCCGATTTGCCGTGCCTTGACCATATTTACCTGCGCTTGGCGTGGAGCTATCTTGAGCCTGAGGAGGGCAAGTATAACTGGGAATTTATCGACAGAATTATCGACCCGTGGGTCGCTCACGGCAAGAAGATTGCATTCCGCATTACCTGCAAGGAGTGGGAACCGCCGAAAAGTGACCCCTACTACATTCAGCAGACATATGCAACGCCCAAGTGGGTGTTTGACGCCGGAGCCAAGTATCTGATGGTCGGAGGCGCCGAGCCCGATTATGATGACCCGATTTTCCTTGAAAAACTGGAGAATTTCCACCGCGCGTTTGCCGCCCGGTATGACAGCCGGCCCGAGGTGATTTATGTCGATGTCGGCAGTTATGGCACTTGGGGCGAGGGACACACATGGGGCGGCAGCAACAAAACTTGGCCGGCCGATACCCTTATCAAACACTTTGATATATTCCTGCGTTGCTACAAGCATACGCAGATAGTGATGAGCGACGATGTAACATTCGGCTCACGCTCGCCGGAGGAAAATCACCGTTTGGCCGATTACATAATCGAGCACGGCATCAGCATACGCGACGACTCGGTTTGCGTTAAGGCTTATTCCGATACATTCGGCTACGACACACTGCGTTCATCGGCTCTGTACGACAGGGTATGGCGTGACCACCCGACTGTACTGGAACTGGAGCATTACCATATTACCAAAGATTTTAACAACTACGAGGACGGATGGCCCCATCTGGCATCGGTAGTGGGCAGCCACGCAACCTACTCCGGATTTCACGGCAACGCCAGAAAATACCTCGAGGAAAACCCCGAGATGGCGGTCATGACGGCCAACCGGCTGGGCTATTGGTACTTCCTGTATTCGGCCGATTTACCCGATGAGATTACTTCGGGCAAGTTTGACATCTTCTGCTGCTGGGAGAATAAGGGCGCCGCACGCGCCTATCACAAATACCATCTAAAGTTCAAAATCGAGGGTGACGCCGGCACATATTACAGTGACTGCGAGCAGTTTGCCAACTGCGAAATGATGCCGCACACTTACACCAGGCGCAAGTACAACCTTGATTTTGACGGTGCCAAGGCGGGCGAGTATAAACTGTCGCTGCGTATGTATGACGATACCGACCGTACCATCGAAATCGGTATGAAGGACGAGTACCGCTCAGCCGACGGATACTACGAGATTGGAAATATTTGCATAAAGTAAATGTAAAAAACGGCGGATAGGGATGTTTCCTGTGTCTGCCTTTTTTATGGCGGATTATAAAAATTTGGAGATAACGACCGTGAATAAGAATGAATATATTGCGCTGCGCCGACAACTGATTGAACGACAGTTCGGCCGCATGAATGACAGACAGTTTGAGGCGGTGGTGACCACCCGCGGGCCTCTGCTCATTCTGGCCGGTGCCGGCAGCGGTAAGACGACGGTGCTCATTAACCGAATAGTGAATTTAATCAAATACGGCGACGCATACAACAGCGATGTGTGCGGCGACTTTGAACAACTGGCAGAGGCGGCCGACGGCGGTCAGTGGCCGCGCTCGGCCGCTGTAAATCCGGTAAATCCATGGGAGATACTGGCAATCACATTTACAAACAAGGCCGCGCGCGAACTGGCCGAGCGTCTCGATGCTGCCCTCGGTGAAGATGGAAGCGGTGTCTGGGCGGCCACATTCCACTCAACCTGCGCCCGTATTCTGCGGCGGTATGCAGACCGCATCGGCTATACGCCGGCCTTTACGATATACGACACCAATGACCAAAAAAAGGTCATCAAAGATTGCCTCAAACAACTTAATATTGATGAAAAATATCTGCCGATTAAGGATATTATGAAGGCGATAAGCAGTGCCAAAGACTCACTCATCGACCCTGATGAATACGAGGCGTCGGTGGGCAATGACCCGCGCCGCAAACTCATTGCCGAGGTCTATCGGCTGTATGAGCGCACTCTCAAGCAGTACGATGCCATGGATTTTGACGACCTCATTTGCAAGACGGTCGAACTGTTCCGCCGCGAGCCCGATGTGCTCGATTATTGGCAAAACCGATTTAAATACATAATGATTGATGAGTATCAGGACTCTAACCACGCCCAGTACATGTTTGCCAAACTGCTGGCGCAGAAGTACCGTAATATATGTGTAGTGGGCGACGATGACCAGAGCATTTACCGCTTCCGCGGTGCTACCATCGAGAATATCTTGTCGTTTGAAAAGCATTATCCTGACGCCAAGGTCATACGGCTGGAGCAAAACTATCGCTCAACACAGGTCATTTTGGACGCGGCAAACAGCGTCATCGCCAATAATGTCGGCCGCAAGGGTAAACGGCTGTGGACGGCGGCCGACGGCGGTGAAAAGATAACCGTTTATTCGGCCGCAAACGAGCAGGATGAGGCTCGTTATGTAGCCGATGTGATAGAGGAAAACATGCGACGCGGCATGCGTGCGAGTGACCACGCCGTACTTTACCGCATGAACGCCCAGTCCAATGCGCTCGAAAATGTGTTCATGCGAATGGGTATCAGTTATAAAGTGGTTGGCGGGCTGAAATTCTTTGACCGCAAGGAGATAAAGGATGTGCTGGCATACCTGAATCTCATCAATAACTCGCGCGACGGCGTTGCTCTGGCGCGCATTATCAACGAGCCCAAGCGCGGCATAGGCGACACAACGGTGGCCAATGTTGCATCGCTGGCCGAACAGACCGGCCGCTCAATGATGGAAATCATGCGCGAGGCGACCGGCTATGCGGTGCTGTCCCGCTCGGCGGGCAAGTTGATTGACTTTGCCGAAATGATTGACCAACTGGCCGACTGCGCCGACACCATGGAGCCGCATGAGTTGTTTGAATATATGCTGGATAAAACGGGCTATATGCAGTCACTGCGCGAGCAGGGCGAGGACGCCGTTGAGCGTATTGACAATGTTAACGAACTCTCATCTAATATTCTGCAGTATGAGCAGGAGGCGGAACAGCCGAGTCTGGCTGAATTTTTGAGCAATATAGCCCTCATTACCGATATGGATATGGACGATAACAATGATGATCGCGTCGTGCTGATGACACTGCACACGGCCAAGGGACTGGAGTTTCCGACCGTCTTTATTGTGGGCGTCGAGGAGGGAATATTCCCCAGCGAGCAGACGGGGCGGGGCACCGTTGACGACCTCGAGGAGGAGCGGCGGCTGGCCTATGTCGGAATCACCCGCGCCAAAGAGCATCTTTACATCACCCACGCCGCAGTGCGCATGCTGTACGGCCGAACCGAGCGTAAGCGTCCGTCTCGCTTCATTGCCGAGATACCGACTAAACTAATCAACAAGCAAGCTTCCGAGCAACTCAGCCGCCAGAGTTATTCGCCATTTGAAGGGCAGATGGGCGCGCGCGGCGGCTCGTTTGGCTCATACGGGTCGTTTGGCTCGACGCGCGAGTGGCGTGACGATGACTATGCCGACAGTTATTATCAGCAACCGCGCAGAAAGGTCGCTCCGCCGAAGTCGGCGCCCAAGCCGTCGGCACCCACCGCCGATATCGCTGTTGGCATGCGCGTTAACCATAAGGTGTTCGGTGACGGTATGGTTACCAATTTGTCCCCGATGGGCAACGATATCATGGTTGAGATTGCCTTTGATAATGTGGGCACCAAGCGAGTCATGGCCAATTACGCGAAACTGAAAAAGATTGACTGATTTTTACCGAATTATAAGTCACATTGAGAGCCGATGCTCATAATATGGTAGTGAAGTACACCTTCAATATTTACCGTAGGAGGAGCAATTATGGCGGATACCAATAGTTCGGTCGCGTCAGGCGAGTTCCGCGAAGCCGTTTGCATCGACGGCGGCCGCGTGTATGACTCTTGTTGTGACCGCGATTGTCTGGCCGATTTGCGCTGTTATTTTTCGTGCGCCGGCCAGCAGCTTGTAGAACAGGCAATCAATGTTCGCTGCCGCGAGGCAGAGGTAGTGACAGTACTTATTGATGTTGAACCGGTGCATTTAAACCGCGGATTTTATTCGTGCGATATGACATTCTTCTTCCTTGTTAAGTTTGATGCCTTTTTGCCGAATAATCCTCAGCCGGTGCCGTTGACCGGTGCATGCGCCTTTGACAAAAAGGTGATTTTGTACGGCAGCGACGGCTGTGCCAAGGTGTTTTCAAACGAAAACACCATCTCTGGCAAATACGATATGCAGTCGTTCCCGCGCAGTAACATGCCAAAATGTGTCGTTCAGTGCGTTGACCCGGTTACGCTGGCGTGCAATGTCTGCGAAATGCACAAGTGCTGTGAAACGCGCACCATGCCGGCGTGCATTTGTGAGCGGCTGGGCGGTGACATGCACTATGACTGCTGTCCCGGCGACAAGATGGTGACGGTCACACTCGGTCTGTTCACCATCGTCCAACTCATTCGCAATGTGCAGATGCTTATCCCGGTGTATGATTTCTGCATACCCGAAAAAGAATGTGAAAACTCCACCGATGACCCGTGTGAGGTATTCGGGCGGTTACGGTTCCCGACTGAAAACTTTTTCC
>JAQXHB010000103.1 GCA_029007015.1 Bacillota bacterium
CAGCGCACTTGACCCGGAGATGGTCGGTGAGGTGCTCGAGGTAATGAAGCAGTTGGCTGCCGATGGCATGACCATGGTGGTCTTGACTCATGAAATGGGCTTTGCCCGTGAGGTCGGTGACACGCTGATGTTCATAGACGATGGCAAAATCTTGGAGCAGGGTGACCCGCGCGAGGTGTTTGCATCGCCTAAGAATGAACGGCTCAAGGAGTTTCTCAGCAAGGTTATCTAATCGGTAAAACCGCGCGCATTTTCTTTGCTTTGCGGACTGTATAAATAGCACCCTGTGGCAGGGATAATTAAATTCTAAGGCTGACTTCACATTTTCGTGGAGTCAGTTTTGTTGTATTTTTAATGTCATCATTTTCAATAAAAAACATGAGCGGTATTCTGCATAAAGAATGATTGCTTTTAGTCGCGAATCATGTTATAATGTTAAATGTGTACAGTGATATAAATTAAAGAATACAATGGGGTATATAATGGCTGTAAATATTCAAAATGAAGTTGCGTCGGTTTTTCACTATTTCGATAAAATATGCTCAATTCCTCACGGCTCAGGCAATATGAATGGACTGGCCGATTACTGCGAGCAGTTTGCGCAGGAAATGGGCCTGCGTGCCGTCCGCGACGGCGAAAACAATGTCGTGATTTATAAATCGGGCACCGAGGGGTACGAAAACTCGGCACCGATTATTCTGCAAGGGCACCTTGATATGGTATGCCAGAAAACCGACGATGCTGATATAGACTTTGAAAAAGACGGGATAGAGACCTATATAGACGGCGATTTTATAAAAGCGAGGGGCACAACATTGGGCGCCGATAACGGCATTGCCGTGGCGATGATTATGGCCGTTCTGGCCAGCCGCGATTTGCCTCATCCGCCGATAGAGGCCGTATTTACCACCGATGAGGAAATCGGTATGGTCGGCGCCGAAAAACTGGACTGCACCCTTTTGACGGGCAAAAAAATGATAAACCTTGATTCGGAAGAAGCCGATGTTTTGACCGTGTCCTGTGCCGGCGGCAGTGATTTTAAATTGCTGATGCCAGTCGGCAAAAGGGTAGTGCGCGGCACCAAAATAACCCTCGATATTATAAACTTAAAGGGCGGACATTCCGGCATTGATATTGACAAGGGCCGCATAAACGCCAATTTGTTGGCCGGCCGAATTTTGAATCACGCCGGTAAAGATGCCGAGTTTCACATCAAAGATATAAACGGCGGAACCAAGAACAATGCCATTCCGTTTTGCTGTAGGGCCGAGATTGTTGCTGACGACGCGCAAAACTTGATCGGTGCCATGCAGGACTATATTGCCGTTGTCAAGCAGGAAATGGGCGACAGAGAAAAGGACTGCTCAATCGTACTGACGGCAGGGCAGACGGGCGATTACGAGGTGCTCACCTCCGACAGTCGGGCCAGACTGCTTAACATACTGCTGACAACGCCCAACGGCGTCGTCGACATGAGCGCGGAAATAGACGGGCTGGTCGAAACATCCCTCAACCTCGGCGTTTTGATGATGCAAAACGGTGGGTTTGTGATGCAGTACGCACTGCGCAGCAATAAGTCGTCGGCGCTGACATTTCTCGAGGAGAGGATGGCCGCCTTTGCCGATAGCAACGGCTGCCGGTACGAAATATCCTGCCGATATGAGCCGTGGGAATTTAAGAAAGATTCACCGCTGCAGCGGCTGTACGCCGAGGCTTACTGCGAGCAGTTCGGCCGCAAGCCGCAAATTTCGGCTATTCATGCGGGACTTGAGTGCGCTGTTTTTGCCAAGAAGATTGACGGCTTGGACTGCATTTCGGTTGGCCCCGATATGTTCGGCGTGCATACGGTGCACGAAAAACTGAGCATTTCCTCCGCGACGGAGATATTCAAACTGCTGTGTACCGTGCTCGGACGATGCAAATAAATCTGTATAAAAAATTTTTTTGAGAGGAAATAAAAAATATGGAAAACAAAGAGTTCAAACCGTACATTCCGGCCGAGAGGATTACCCCCGAAATGACAGTAACCTCTGTCATTATGGGCGTGATTTTGGCGGTCGTGTTCGGCGCGGCAAATGCATATCTGGGACTGCGCGTCGGCATGACCGTTTCGGCGTCCATCCCCGCGGCGGTCATCGCCATGGGAGTTATCCGCGTGATTATGCGCAAAAATTCCATACTTGAGAGCAATATGGTTCAGACCATCGGCTCTGCCGGCGAGTCCCTCGCGGCCGGTGCCATCTTTACACTGCCAGCCCTTTTCCTGTGGGCGGCAGAGGGCAAAATGGACAAGCCCAGCATATTGGAAATCACCGCAATCGCTCTCATCGGCGGATTGCTCGGCGTGCTGTTCATGGTGCCTCTGCGCAATGCGCTCATTGTCAAAGAGCACGGCGTGCTTCCTTACCCCGAGGGCACTGCCTGCTCCGAGGTGCTCCTTGCCGGCGAGGAGGGCGGCGCCAAGGCGTCGACCGTTTTTGCCGGAATGGGCTTTGCGGCTCTGTTTAAGTTTATCATCGACGGATTAAAGGTGGTCGCCGGTGAAGTTTCGGTCAGCGTTAAGGGATTTGCGGGTCAAATCGGTACGCAGATTTATCCGGCGGTTATGAGCGTCGGCTACATTTGCGGTGCCAGAATTTCGTCATATATGTTTGCCGGCGGCATACTCAGTTGGTTGGTCATTATTCCGCTGATTGTCCTTTTCGGCGCAGATATCACCCTTTACCCCGGCACTGAGCCGATTGGCGAACTTTTTGCGGCAGGCGGAGCGAGCGCCATCTGGGGCACATATATCCGCTATATCGGCGCGGGCGCGCTGGCCGCAGGCGGTATCATCAGCCTTGTCAAATCCCTACCGCTTATCGTAAAAACTTTCGGCGGCGCCGTAAAGGGAATTGCCGGCTCAAATGCCGGTTCCGATAAGCGCACCTCAAAGGACCTGTCGATGGTATTCGTTTTGGCGTCCATTGCTGTGCTGACGCTGATTGTATGGCTCATTCCATTTGTGCCGGTCAGCCTGCTCGGTGCGGCCATTATAGTGGTGTTCGGCTTCTTTTTTGCCGCCGTGTCATCGCGCATGGTCGGCTTGGTCGGCAGCAGTAACAACCCGGTTTCGGGCATGGCCATCGCCACTCTGCTGATTGCCACGCTCATTTTGAAGGTTACCGGTGCAAGCGGCATCGCAGGCATGTGCAGTGCCATTGCCATCGGCTCGATTATTTGCATCATCTCGGCCATTGCCGGTGACACATCGCAAGACCTGAAAACAGGTTATCTTTTGGGCGCAACACCCAAAAAGCAGCAGATAGGCGAGATTATCGGCGTTGTTGCGGCGGCTCTGGCCATCGGCGGCACACTTTATCTGCTCGACAGTGCGTGGGGATTCGGCTCGGAGGAGTTGGCGGCGCCGCAGGCGACTTTGATGAAACTGATTACCGAGGGGGTTATGGACGGAAATCTGCCGTGGGCACTGGTGTTCATTGGTGCATTTATTGCCGTGCTGGTCGAGATTATTGGCATACCCGTTTTGCCATTTGCCATCGGTGTTTACCTGCCCGTTCAACTTAACGCCTGCATCATGGTGGGCGGACTCATTCGCTTGGCACTGGATAAACTCAAGCGTGACAAGGCCGAGAAAGAGGCCATTGTTAACGACGGCGTGCTGTTCTGCTCGGGCATGATTGCCGGCGAGGGCTTGGTTGGAATTTTACTGGCGCTTTTGGCAGTGTTCGGTGTCAGTTCCGCAATTGACCTCTCAGCCAAATTGGCCATACCGTCAGCCGTTTCCGAAATCGGCGGACTGGTGCTGTTCGGCATAATTATACTGACGCTGCTCAAATTCTCACTGTGGAAGAAGAGAAAGTAATTATGCGCAAGAAACAGACCGAGAACTATCTGGATTTCAGGCCCCTTCGCAGTGACAAGATTGCTTGGTCGGCCGACAATGGGCAGGTTACTCTGGAAATTGAGAACAAAGGCTTTTGGAACCGACTGTTTCAAAAGTTGCTCAAAAAGCCGCCCGTCAGTTATATACATCTCGACGAGATGGGCAGTTTTGTCTGGCCGCTGATTGACGGGCAGAGGACCGTTTCGGAGATTGGCGAGGCCGTTGAGGGGCATTTCGGCGATACGGCCAAGCCGGTGTATGAACGGCTGGTAAAATTCTTTCAGATTTTGGAGAGTTACCGTTTTGTATCAATGAGCAAATAGAATTTTGCCGATTATTTACAAACATAAATGGGTGCCGTCCGGTCAGAGCGGCGCCCTTTTTGTCTGCAAAGTATGCCGTGAAAAGGCGAATAAATAACCTTGGCGATGTGTCAAAATGTACGGCCGTAAATATGCGCGCAAGAGCCCTATCGTACTTGACAAACTGTGACAAATATTGTACCATGAACTTACAGGAATACCCACGGCAAATGCTTTCTGCATAACCAGATATTTTTGTAGCAAAGAGGAGAAAACTATGAGCAAAGAGTCCGACCTTGCCCTCTTGCAGGGTATGAGAGAGAAAATTCTGTCCATTTACGATGTTCTTGACCGCTGTAAAGGCACCAAAAATGAGTTGGAGCAGTTGCAGGCAGAGCGGGACAACAACACCCGACCCGCGCTCAGTTTGCCGCGCGCCAACAAAAGGAGCACACTTGAAAAGCAGTTTTCCGACCAGTGGAGAGAGTCTCATGAAAACAACAAATGGGTGAAAGTTATCTGTGTCGTTGTTTGCTGTTTGCTGATGGCCGCGTATGTATGTTTGTTTGCAATGGATATATTTCGCGGCACGCACTTTTTTGAAAATGCTCAAAAACTGATGAATATGGACCCCGACGATATTGGCGCCGTCCAAGTGGTTGTTTTCTGCCTGCTATGGCTGCCGATGCCGATTTCCATTGCCATTTTCCCGGCTGTAATTTTGCTCGGTGATTTCGATTATCAGCCGCTGATAGTGTCCGGCGTTATTGCCTGCGCAGGCGGACTTTTATATGTGTGGGTGTTAAAATTCGAAATTTTGTATGCCTTTATTCCGGGCGTGTTAATGCTTATTTCGGGCTTGCTCATTCCCGCCATTCGCTGTGCAATGGCCAAACATCCCCGATTTAATGACCGGCAGAAGCAACAACTGGCCGAAGCAGAGCGCGAGGACGATGCCATTACCGCCGACCACGCGGCAAAAAATGCGCAGGCCGACCGCGAATGGGCCGACATGCGCGCCAAGCGTTTGCCGGAGATAGAAATTGAGCAAAATCGTCTGATTGCGCATCTTGAGCAGTTGAGAACAGAACTCGATTACGAGAACAACGCGCTTTGCGAAATGAAGGGCTTGGGCGATGACGAAAAGCAACTCAACATAATCGACAGCCTCATTTATTTCATCGAAACCTGCCGTGCCGATTCTATCAAAGAGGCTCTGCATGAGTATGACAAGATGGTGGCCAATCAGCAACTCATCGAGTTACAGCGCCAGCGCAATGCACTTGAGGAGCGGCGCATTGCCAGCGAGGCCGCCGACCGCCAGAAGCAGTTAAAACTCATGGAACAGCAGGAGGCGGCACGAGCGATAGAGGCCAGAGACTCAGCCAGAGCCCGTCAGGAAATGATCCGTGCCATCCGCTCGGTGGAGTGGTATCATTGGGCTGAGTACAACGGTTTGAATAAGTAAGTTATCACAACAACCAAAAGGCTTCGACGCGCAGTCGGAGCTTTTTTGTTCAGTATACGGGCCGACGAGAGCGGCAAAACCGACATTGTGCCGAAAAAAGGCATATTTATGTTGCAGTGCTGTTAATATGTGGTATAATTGACTTACCGAATTTTACTTTGATAGGGAGGGTTGCGGTATGTGGTTTGTACTCGCACTGCTGTCTGCGGTGTTTGCGTCGCTAACCTCTATACTGGCAAAGGTCGGCATAGACGGGGTAAGTTCAAACCTTGCGACGGCCATTCGCACCGTCGTGGTGGTTATCATGGCGTGGGGCATGGTCTTTCTGACCGGCACACAGAACGGTATTTTTGAAATTGACAAAAAAAGCATGCTGTTTCTCATTCTGTCCGGCTTGGCCACCGGCGCGTCGTGGCTGTGTTATTATAAAGCGCTTCAGTTGGGCGAGGCGTCCAAGGTGGTGCCGGTCGACAAATTAAGCGTAGTCTTTACGCTGATTTTGGCGTTTGTCTTTCTGCACGAGAAATTTACCGTCAAATCTCTCATCGGCTGTGTCTTGATTGGCGCGGGAACGCTGTTAATGGTTATATAAAAAACAGAGCACACATACCTCTGATGGCTGTGTGCTCTGTTTTTATTCATTGCCCAAAATTATTCGGCCTCGGAGAACATATCTTTTCCCACGCCGCAAAGCGGGCATGCAAAATCGTCAGGCAGGTCCTCGAACTTTGTGCCGGGAGCAATTCCGTTGTCGGGATCGCCCAGCGCTTCGTCATATACCCATCCGCAG
>JAQXHB010000104.1 GCA_029007015.1 Bacillota bacterium
ATCGGCTGAGCCTCAAATACGGCGATTCCGAGCAGGCAATGCTTGACTATCTTGAGGAGGCCGGACGCCGACTTGATGAAATCGAGTCGGCCGATGAGTTGCAGAACAAACTTATCAAAGAGGTTAATGATTACCGCCATCAGGCCATAGACGCGGCCGCCGCGCTGACGGCGGTGCGTAAATCTACTGCCGAAAAAATGGCAGAGGATATATGCAGTCAACTCAAATTTCTCGATATGCCCATTGTTCGCTTTGTTGTAGAAATAACTCCCACTGAACTGTCGTCAAACGGCGCCGACAGCGTGCGTTTTCTCATTTCAACCAATGTCGGTGAACCGCCCAAATCGCTCTCAAAGATTGCCTCCGGCGGCGAACTGTCGCGCATTATGCTGGCAATCAAGAGTGTCATTGCAGGCAAGGACTCGATAGGTACGCTGATATTTGATGAGGTCGATACCGGCATCAGCGGCAGTGCGGCGCAGAAGGTGGGCATCAAACTGCTCGAGACTTCGCGCGGCAAGCAGGTCATATGCGTGACCCATTTGGCGCAGATTGCCGCCTTGGCCGATAACCACATTAAAATAACCAAATCGAGTGACGGCGGCCGCACATATACCCATGTGGATACCCTCGACCGCAGTGGCCGCGAGCAGGAGGTTGCTCGCATCATGTCGACCGGCGTTATCACCGATAACACGCTTAAACTGGCCGCCGAACTTATCGACGGCAGAAACCGATTTTGAATATAACTATGTATAAGACAGACTGAACGGCCGCCGGTATATCCGACGGCCGTAGGTTATTTTTTATATCTGCTGGGGGCGACGCCGACTATACGCTTGAATACTCGCGAAAAGTACAGAGGGTCGCTGAAGCCCGATGAGTAGGCCGCCTCGCTGACATTGACCTCGTGACGGCTGAGCAGTTCCTGCGCCGCCTTGATGCGGTAGCGCGTCAGGTACTCGTTGGGCGTAGTGTTGAGATGCTCGACAAACAGCCTGTATAAATGACTGCGGCTGATGCCGGCGCCGGCGGCGATATCGCTGACCGATATCGGTGATGAAAAGTTGTGCTCAATGAATTTGAGGGCGCTTTGAACATATGAATCTCTCTCGTTTCGGCCGGACAGTTCACCGCTGCCCTTAATAAGCAGAGAAAACAGTTCGTACAGCAGTCCGGTCATACGCGCCTCGTCAGCCACCGAGTTGCCGGTGGAGTTGTACAGCCGTTTTAGCACATCGACCGCCCTGTCGGTGCCGTTCAGATGAAAAATGGGTGACTCGGCACTCAGCGATGCTGCGGCAAGCAACCGTTGCGAGTCTATACCGCTGAACCCGACCCAGTAATATTCCCACGGGTCGTCGTCATCGGCTTGATAAAAGACCATTTCCGACTCGGGAGCGTAAAAGACATCGCCTGCCGACAGACGGTATTCACTGTCATTTAGGACAAATCGCCCACTGCCAGAGGCAACAATATGTATCAGGTGGTGGTCGCGCAGTGCGGGGCCCCAACTGTATCCCGACTCGCAACTTTGCGAGCCGCAGTTGTAAACGGCCAGTCCCATGCTGTCGTGGTGCTCGGAAATAAAGGATTGTTTTGCAAATTCAGCCATAAAACTCACCTCTTTTGATATTATAAAACATTTTTTCATATATTGCAACAATAATCCATACAGATGAATGATTTATAGTTTGAATTTTGACTTGATATCTGCTATAATTTACTATGTAGGGTTGTATACTCAGTTATTTATTACATCATAAGGGAGATGTTTTATATGAAATTGAACCAAATGAAATCGGCGGTATCAGCCGGCCAATTCAACCAAACCTTTGCAAAACTATATCAGTCGGTTGATGACAGTGTTGCCCGTTACTCGGCGGCATGCGACAGTTTTGCCGATATATTCGGTGACGCTGATGTTGAACTGTTCAGCGCTCCCGGCCGCACCGAAGTCGGCGGCAATCACACCGATCACCAACTGGGATGTGTGCTGGCCGGCAGTGTAGACCTTGATGTTATAGCAGTTGCATCTGCAACCGATGACGGAATTATCAAAATCAAGTCCGAGGGCTTCCCGATGGACACTGTTGACACTGGCGTTTTGGTGCCGCAGGCCGCCGAGCAGGAGAAGGCGGCGTCGCTTATTCGCGGCGTTTGTGCCGGACTGAGCCGGCTGGGTTATAAGGTCGGCGGTTTCAATGCGTACACCACATCAAATGTGTTTAAGGGCTCGGGTCTGTCATCGTCGGCCGCATTTGAGGTGCTGGTCGGCAATATTATCAGTCACCTCTATAATGACGGCCAAATTGACCCCGTCACCATTGCCAAGGTATCGCAACTGGCCGAGAATGAATTTTTCGGTAAGCCCAGCGGCCTGATGGA
>JAQXHB010000105.1 GCA_029007015.1 Bacillota bacterium
TATTCGACCCCGGGCGTGTCGCTCATTTCGCCGCCGCCTCACCACGATATTTATTCAATCGAGGATTTGGCGCAACTCATATTCGACCTCAAAAACGCTAACCGCGACGCCGAAATATCGGTAAAACTGGTGTCCGAGGCCGGTGTCGGCACGGTTGCCGCCGGCGTTGCAAAGGCCGGTGCGGGCGTGGTGCTCATCTCCGGCTATGACGGAGGTACCGGCGCCGCACCCAAGAGTTCAATACACAATGCCGGCCTGCCGTGGGAACTCGGTCTGGCCGAGGCGCACCAAACGCTGGTGATGAACGGGCTGCGTTCACGCGTCAGACTGGAAACCGACGGCAAACTCATGAGCGGCCGTGATGTGGCCATCGCCTGCATACTCGGCGCGGAGGAGTTTGGATTTGCCACCGCTCCGCTGGTGACCATGGGGTGTGTTATGATGCGTGTGTGCAACCTTGATACCTGTCCGGTCGGCATTGCCACCCAGAACCCCGATTTGCGCTGCCGTTTCTGCGGCAAACCGGAGTATGTCATGAACTTCATGACATTTATTGCGGAGGAACTGCGCGAGATAATGGCCAAACTGGGTGTGCGTACGGTTGACGAATTGGTCGGCCGCACCGACAAAATCTGCATGCGTCACAACCGCATCACCCACCGCGCAGACACCATTGATTTGTCGGCCGTTCTCAGCAGTGAGCAGGCGGTTCACTACCGCCCCGAGGATAAGTTTGACTTTGAACTCGAGAAGTCACTTGATGAAAATGTTTTACTGCCGGCCTTTGAGCCCTACTTTAAGCGTAAAAAGCCTCACGAGGTGACGGTAAGCGTATCGAGCACCAACCGTACGGTCGGCACGATACTCGGTTCGGTCATCACAAAGCAGTTTGGCCAGTCGCTGGGTGACGACACATATGTTGTGCATTGCTCGGGCGGAGGCGGCCAGTCATTCGGCGCATTCTTGCCCAAGGGACTGACGCTGGCGCTGACCGGTGACGCCAACGATTATTTCGGCAAGGGCCTCTCCGGCGGCAAACTGACCGTACGGCCTGACCCGGCTTCGCAGTTTGTTGCCAGCGAGAACATCATCATCGGCAATGTGGCACTTTACGGTGCCACCGGCGGTCAGGCATATATCAGCGGCATTGCGGGCGAAAGATTTTGCGTGCGCAATTCCGGCGCTGTTGCCGTTGCCGAGGGTTGCGGCGACCACGGATGCGAATATATGACCGGCGGCCGTGCCGTTATTCTGGGCAAGACGGGCAAAAACTTTGCCGCAGGTATGAGCGGCGGTATTGCCTATGTTCTGGATGAGAACCATGACCTGTATCTCAGGCTCAATAAGGAGATGATTGAGATGACCGAGGTCACCGAACAGCACGATATTGACGAACTGAAGAACATGATAAAGTGTCATGTCGATGCAACCGATTCGGTTATAGGCAAAAAGGTGCTTGCCGATTTTGACAGTTATCTGCCCAAGTTCAAAAAGATAATTCCGCGTGATTACAAGAAAATGCTGGTTGCCATCGGGCAATTTGAGGAAAAGGGCGTTCCTCATGACGAGGCCGTACTGCAGGCATTTTACAGCACGCAAAAGGCCTAACGGAGGTGTGAAAAATGGGTAAATCAACAGGCTTTTTGGAGTTTGACAGGGTTGGCAACACCTCTGTTGCTCCAAAGGAAAGAATTAAAAATTATTCAGAGTTTCATCCTCCGCTCAACAAGTCTGAACGGTGCAATCAGGCCGCCAGATGCATGAACTGCGGCGTGCCGTTTTGCCAGTCGGGAGTTGCTTTCGGCGGTATGGTCAGCGGTTGCCCGCTGCACAATCTCATCCCCGAGTGGAATGATGAAATTTACAACGGTCACTGGGAGGAGGCACTTACGCGCCTGCTCAAGACCAACAGTTTCCCCGAGTTCACGGGCAGGGTGTGCCCGGCGCTTTGCGAGGCGGCGTGCACCTGTGGCATGAACGGCGACTCGGTCACCGTTCACGACAACGAACTGGCCATCATAGAGGAGGGATTTGCAAACGGCCTTATGCAGCCGAGAGTGCCGAGTGTACGCAGTGGAAAGCGCGTCGCCGTCATAGGCTCCGGCCCCGCCGGACTTGCAGTGGCCGATCGCCTCAATCAGCGCGGCCATTCGGTCACCGTGTATGAGCGCGAGAATCGCGCCGGCGGTTTGCTGATGTACGGTATTCCCAACATGAAACTGGACAAGAGCATTGTCGAGCGCCGTGTAAATTTGATGACGGCAGAGGGCGTGGAGTTCAAAGTCGGCGTCAATGTCGGCGTTGATGTCACTGCCGAGCAGTTAAAGGACCAATACGATGCGGTGGTCATTGCCGCCGGCTCCAAAATGCCTCGGCCGCTCAGCGCAGAGAACATGGACGCAAGCGGCATCTGCTTAGCCGTGGATTACCTGACCGCGTCGACCAAGGGCCTGCTCGGTGACACAACCGCCATGCCGATATCGGCCGAGGGCAAAAATGTGATTATCGTCGGCGGCGGTGACACCGGCAACGACTGCGTCGGCACTGCCATACGCCAGGGATGCCGCTCGGTGGTTCAACTTGAGATGATGGCCAAACTGCCTGACAGCCGCTCCGAAAACAATCAGTGGCCGCAGCGGCCGCGCGTGTGCAAGACCGACTACGGCCAAGAGGAGGCCATTGCTGTGTTCGGCGCCGATCCACGCCGTTATCAGACCACTGTCAAGGAAATCATTAAGGATGATGAGGGCGCCGTCTCGGCCGTAAAGACGGTCAAACTGTGCTCAAAATTTGATAAGGCGAGCGGCCGCACGCTGATGGAGGAAGTACCCGGCAGCGAGGAAACTCTGCCGTGCGAACTTCTGCTTATCGCCGCCGGCTTTATCGGTTGTGAAAACTATGTCACCGATGCGTTTGGTCTTGAGCGCACAGGCCGCGGTGCTGTTGCCACAAAGGACGGACGGTTCCAAACTGCCGACCCCAAGGTGTTTGCCGCCGGCGATGCGCGCCGCGGACAGTCGCTGGTGGTCTGGGCGATATCCGAGGGCAGGGAGTGTGCCGCCGAGGTGGATGAGTTCTTGATGGGATATAGTAATATATAGTAAATCGGTTAATATGCCAAAAAGCCGTCTCGGCACCTTGTACGGTGTCAAGACGGCTTTTATGTTTCATATGGCAACCGCCGGCAATGCCGGCAGTCATGATTGCCTGTTAAATTTGAGCGGGTAATCGCTTACTTCAAAAATCCGTTTACAATCTGCTCCTCGGCCTCTTTCTCGGTCAGTCCCAGCGTCATCAACTTGATGAGTTGCTCGCCGGCAATTTTGCCGATGGCGGCCTCGTGTACGAGGCTGGCCTCTATGTTGTTGGCCGACACCTGCGGAATGGCGGCGACGCGGCCGTTTTCCATGATTATGGCGTCGCACTCGGTGTGGCCGTAGCAGCGGCTGTTGCCGTTGACATTGGAGTAGAATACCTGCTCTGACTCGCCCTTGGCCACCGAGCGCGAAACCACATTGGCTCTGGAGCCGTTGCCGTTAAGGTCGACGGTAAAGTCGGTTTTGGCCACTTGTTTGCCATGTGTCATAATCTTTTCGTGTATGACGATAGAGGCGTCGGCCGCCAGTTTGGCGGTCGTTTTGCGCACAGTGGAGTCGACACCCTTAATCTGGGCCGTCTCCATTTCCATGTGGCTGCCCTCGTCCATGATGACCACAGTGGTGGGGTTCATAACATTTTCGCCGTTGCCGTCGCCCTCGCCGTAGTGACGCTCAATGTAGCGCACGCGCGCGCCTTTGCCGACATAGAAGGTGTGTATGCCGCTGTGTTCACTGCGTCCGTCGCCGCAGTTGTGTATGCCGCAGCCGGCCATGATGGTGACATCCGCACCCTCACCGATATAAAAATCGTTATATACCGTGTCGGTCAGGCCGCTTTCGCTGACCACAACCGGAATATGCACCGTTTCGCCCACTGTGTGCGGCTTGATTTTAATGTCAATGCCGGGCAGGTCGGTCTTGGTCACGATGTCAATGTTGTCTGTCGTAGAGCGGCCGGCCAGCCCTCCGTTGGCGCGAATGTTGTATGCGCCGCTAGGCGTGCCGTCGATGTCCGCAATGATTTTCAGCAAATCGAGTTCGTATTTGTTCATCACGGTACCTCCTTACAGCTTGTCGCTCAGCGCGCGACATGTGGCGCCGACGCCGAGCAGTTCGGGCAGAATGTCATCCTTATTTCCCGCCGCCTTGATGCGCCCGTCGGCCACCACCACAATCCTGTCGGCAATGTTCAGCAGACGCTCCTGATGCGAAATGATAATCAGCGAGCCTCCGAGTTTCGCGTGCATTTCTTCAAACACTTTGATAAGGTTGTTAAAACTCCACAGGTCGATGCCTGCCTCCGGCTCGTCAAATATAGACAGTTGGGTGCCGCGGGCGATTATCGAGGCGATTTCGATACGCTTGAGTTCGCCGCCCGACAGACTGGCATTTATCTCGCGGTCGATATAGTCCTTGGCGCACAGGCCGACCTCTGACAAATACCGGCACGCCTCGGACACGGAGGTGTCCTTGCCGCGCGCCAGTGAGATGAGGTCCTTGACAGTGATGCCCTTGAAACGCACCGGCTGCTGAAAGGCAAAACTGATGCCGCGCTGTGCGCGCTCGGTGATGGACAGACCGGTGATGTCCTCGCCGTCAAGCAGAATTTGTCCCGAAGTGGGCGTAATGATGCCGGCGATTATCTTGGCCAATGTAGACTTGCCGCCGCCGTTAGGGCCGGTAATGGCCGTAAAGCGGTCGTTGACAGTCAGGTTTATACCATTCAAAATTTCCTTTTGTACGCTGTCGGTGTCGACGGCGTAGCAAATATTTTTCAGTTCAAGCATTTGAACCCTCCGCAATATTTTATCACTGAAATATTATAGTATATTCTTTCCCAAAAATAAAGCGTTTTTTCATATTTTGCCAAATATCGTGAAAATAATCCCAACTTATGGGCACAAAAACGCCGGCGCGGTGCAGTCCGTGCCGGCAAGTGTGAGAATATTCAGCCAAGGATGTTCTTGACAAATTGCTCCAATTCAGCCTCGTTGCGGCGGTCGGGAGTGCCGGGATTTTGGGCAAGCGACCAGTACTCGGTGTGGCTCTCGGTGGCGCCCGACGGCACTTTGTTGAGTGTGCCGAGGGTTTCCAACTCGCAGATGAAGTTGTTTGTGTATGTTTCAAACGACACGCCGTAGTCGGGGTAGTTGCCGTCCGGGTGCTTCGGCTCGTAGCGGTTGACAAATACGGTGTCTCCGACGGCGTACATGGCATAGCCGTTCATGTTGTTAAGACCGATTTTGAATGCTTCGGTTTTGTTCTTGTCCTGCTGGATGGATATGTACCTATTGCCGCAGAAGAAACGCTCGTCCTGAGTGTCGGCATATGGCCATACGGCCAGCACTCTGTTGGCCAGCAGACCGGTGTCGACCGTGTTCTGCGGTATAATTTCCAGACCTCCCTGAGTCAGCACAGTCAGTGACCACAGTGCAAACTCCTTTTCGTTGTCGCTGATGTTGGTGACGCGGTGCTCAACCTTCATTTCTGGCTTGTCGGGCGACATGGTCAATTCCATCTGCATCTGTATGCCGTTTTCCTTTTGAGGATCGGGATTCAGTATGACTCCGTTCTCCTTGAGAGTGTATGCGACCGGCGTGTTATCGGGATAGTATGTTTCAGGCAGACTCTCGGGCGATGTCCACAGTCGGTGACCGCCGTAAATGTGCCACTGCGCACCGGGGTAGTAGTAATTGTCAAATGCCTCTCCCTTTTGGTTGGTTTCGTCCTCAAGGTCCTCACGCATGATATTGATGCCGCCGCAGAAGCCGAAACTGATAATGCGCGGCCCGACATCGACGGTGACAAGGGCTTCAATCTGTCCGTTTGACAGTTTCAGACAGCGGCCGAACCGCTTGTAATTCTCGACAACAGTAATTTCAACAGACATTTTTGTTTCCTCCGTTAAATTGTGATAATGCCGTGGGTCAGGTTTGCTCCGCACGGCTGTATTTGCTCGGTCAGCAGTCCATATGTATCAACGGCTCTGCTTTCCGCATCAAATATTGCTTTGGCGCGCCCGCTCAGCGCTTGCGCATCGCGGCTGCGCGTGATTATCGGCAGGGGGCACTTGCCGCTCGCCGCGCCCAGTATCTCGGCGCCGCGCCCGTTCATGGCCAGCACCCGAATGTAGGGAATACCGGCGCCCGTCATATCGGCTGTTACACCGAGCAGGGCAGACAGGCATATGCGCCGCAAACGGGCGTGCGTGTACCGCTTGACCTTAATGGCGTCGACAAGCGCGGCCGGGTCGGTGCAGTTCCTTGCCGCGTCGTATATGCGGTTTTCTAACCCCTCGCTGATATCGGGCAGAGCCGCAATATCGGCCGGCTCCATTTGCCGCAGACGGTGAAGTATAAGCATCTCAAGCCGCTTGCTGTCGGTAACGGCGCGTCGGCGCTCAATTTCGGTGAGCAGAATATCTCTCGCACTGTCGGGCATGTACTGCACGCAGTCGCGCTCGCCGCGTATGATACATGAGCGAATGTATCCGGCCGATGCAGTCGTGCCGTCAGGCTGTCCGTCGTGAGCGGCGCCGGCGCGCTTGACGGCCACCGGCAATATGCGGCTGTCGAGCAGTTTGAGCGCGCGTACATATTCGACGGCGAGGGTGTCGTTGGGGCTTTGGAGCAGTTCGGACAGGCGGCCGCAGCACTGCTCTGCCGCCGCCTGACGCGCCGCCGCAAAGGTCATGCCGCTGTCGAGAAGCGGCACCATGCAGGCGCGCATTTCATCACTGTCGATTATCTCGGCCAGTCGGCTGATGGCACTTATGTCGCCGCACTCCGAGCCAAAGGAGAGACGGTCGACGACGCCCAGTTTGTCGAGCAGTTGCACACTGCCGGCGGCAAAGGTCTGCGCCGTGCCGACAGCCCATGGCACCGGCAGTTCCAGCACCAAGTCAATGCCGCCCATGACAGCCATCTTTGCGCGGGCAAATTTGTCGACTGCGGCCGCTTCGCCGCGCTGAACAAAGTTGCCGCTCATGACGGCGACAGTGTGTGTTGCGCCGGTCAGCCGGCGGCTCTGCTCAATATGATATATGTGCCCAAGATGGAACGGATTATATTCGGCTATTATACCGCAAATTGACAAATCTGCTCATTCCTTTGCACAAATACTTGAAATTAGAAAATAAATATTATATTATATATTCATACCAAAATTATGATAACTTAAAATATGTCACTTGGCAACACTTTTTTGATTATTTTTGGAAGGATTTGATATAAATGGACATGAAAATTTTGGTTGTTAACGCCGGCAGTTCGTCACTAAAATATCAGCTCATCGACATGGCCGACGAGCGGGTAATGGCCAAAGGACTTTGCGAGCGCATCGGAACAGAGAAGGGACACATCAAACACTCCACCTCGGACGGCCGCGTTTACGAGGCCGATGCCGATATGCCCACCCACAGCGAGGCATTCGACTGTTTTGTTGCCGCGCTTACCAGCGATGAATACGGCGTTATCAAGTCAATGAGCGAGATAAATGCCGTCGGTCACCGCATCGTTCAGGGCGGCGCAATATTCCATCAGTCGGAGTTAATCAACGAAAAGGTGCTTGCCGATATCGATCAACTCAGCGAATTGGCTCCTCTGCACAATCCGGCTCATGTGCTGGGCATACGCGCCTGTGTCAAGTGCCTTGGCGAGCATGTGCCGCAGGTTGCCGTTTTCGACACATCGTTCCACGCAACAATGCCGGCAACTTCTTACATGTACGCTCTGCCGTATGAATACTATGAGAAGTACCAGATTCGACGTTACGGTGCTCACGGCACCTCTCACCGCTATGTCAGCGACCGCTGTGCCGAGATACTCGGTGTGGACAAGAAGGACATCAAAATCATCACTTGCCACCTGGGCAACGGCTGTTCGATTACTGCTGTCAAGGACGGCAAGTGCTTTGACACCAGCATGGGTCTGACTCCGTTGGACGGCTTTATGATGGGCACACGCTGCGGCGGCATCGACCCCTCGGCCGTTACATACATCATGGACAAAGAGGGCCTGACCCCCAAGCAGATGTCCGATATAATGAACAAAAAGTCGGGCGTGCTGGGCGTTTCGGGCGTGTCTAATGACAACCGCGATGTGACCAAGGCGGCAGAGGAGGGCAACGAGCGTGCCAAACTTGCCTGCGATATGCAGGTCTACCAGATTCGCAAGTTTATCGGCTCCTATGTGGCCGCAATGGACGGCGTAGACGCCATCGTCTTTACCGGCGGCATCGGTGAGAATGATTCGCGCACACGCCGTGAGGTCTGCGCCCAAATGAACTACCTTGGCGTCAAGATTGATGAGGCGCTTAACGACACCGTTCACGGCAAGGAGTGCATTCTTTCGACCGACGATTCACGCGTAAAGGTGCTCGCTATTCCCACCAATGAGGAACTGGCCATCGCACGCGATACCGTGGCGCTCATCAGCAAGTAAAAATTGCAGTAAAAAATCGCCCGCTGGCTCAGCCGTTATGTCGGCTCGCCGGGTCGGGCGATTTTTTTATCTCAGTTTGTCACCGCAGGCGGTGTCGGTGTAGTTTTCAAAATAATCAAGCAACTGTTCAGGGCTGTCAAAACAGCCGTAAAGCCGCTTTACAGCCGGCATGATGAACCGTTCATCTACCGCCTGGTCGATGAAATCGTCCAATCGGTCATAGTAGCCGCCGATATTGTATATCGCAATTGGCTTTGAGTGCCTGCGAAGTTGCCTGAGACTGAGAATTTCAAAAAATTCCTCGAATGTTCCGATACCGCCGGGAGACATTATGAATGCATCGCTTCGGTTCTCCATAATTTGTTTGCGCTCGCGCATTGTCTCGGTGTAGATAAATTCATCGCACCTGTCATACAGCACTCCTTGCTCGATGAAAAAGGTGGGTGCAACGCCGATTACCTTGCCGCCGCCGTTGTGAACGCCGCGAGCCGCGGCACCCATCAGGCCGCCGTTTCCGCCACCGTAAACCAGCGTGTGGCCGCGCTCGGCCATCAGGCGGCCCAGCCGCTCGGTTTGACTGATATAGTTGGGGTTGATTTGGTTGCTTGATGCGCCGTAAATGCAAATATTCATAGCAGTTCCTCCAGTTGTGATTCACCGATTACCTTTATCCCGTGTGCTTTGAGCAGAGCGGCAGTAACTCCGTCTCCGTCGGTCAGCAGGCCTCTGAATGACCCGTCGTAAATTTTGCCGCCGCCGCACGACGGACTGCGCTCCTTGAGCACCGCCACGCTGCAGCCGTATAGGCGAGCCAAACGCAGTACCTCATTTGCGCCGCGAACATATTGCTCGGTCATGTCGGCTCCGTCCGAGCGAATAATCTTGCCGCCGACCGACTCGCACGGCAGGCGCGGCGTCGGCAGTCCACCCAGTATCTCGGCGCAAACGGGTATGCAGTTGTGGCGGCCGAGCAGTTTTATCGCGCCGGCATTTTCAACCGAGCGTCCGTCGTATCGGCATGCAACGCCGAGCAGGCATGCGCTTATGAGTACATTCATATCTTGCCCTCCGTGTGGCTGTTAAATTAAATTTCCAAATTTTTGCCGTCCAGTACGGCGCCGGTGAGCAGTTCGCCCGTATAGGTCAACTTGAGGGAGAAAAAGGGGTGCTCATCGGCAATGAGATTCAAAAAAATCCTGTCGCCCTCCCATTGCGGCAGATTTTTAACCTGCTTTTTGTCTATCCAGGCGAGCGACCCCTCGTCGCACTCGCACACTTCACCGTCAAACCGGCTGACGGTGAACAGGTGCATGTATTCGGTCGGCCAGCGGTCGCTGACAAATGTGACTATGCCGCGGTAGCGGTGCTCTGTCACGGTCAGACCGGTTTCTTCACGCACCTCACGCATCATGCAGTCCTCGGGACTTTCTTTGTCCTCAAATTTGCCGCCGACGCCTATCCACTTGCCACCGTTTTCATCGTTTGCCTTTTTGTTTCGGTTCAGCATGAGGTACTTGCCGTCCTTCTCTATATAGCAAAGTGTGGTGTTTTTCATATTTTTCCTCCCATTGTCGGGTATGTCATCGCCCGAAGCGGGCATAATAGCATCAACTAAGATAAGGAGATGAAATATATGCTTGACAGAATTGCACTGATACTTTCCATCATCGGCGCGCTCAACTGGGGCAGTATCGGCCTGTTTCGGTTTGATGTCGTGGCGTGGCTGTTCGGCGGTCAGACATCTATAATCAGCCGAATTATCTACACACTGGTGGCATTGGCCGGCGTGTGGTGCATTTCTCTGCTGTTCCGCGAGAGGCAAGATACTGTCGAACCGTACAAAAAATAATATATGGGGCGGAGCTGCGGCTCCGCCTTTTTTATGTTATTCCTGTTCGGCCGATATGACCGCCTGCATGCGACGCTCCACCGTGTCAATCAGTTGCATCAGCCTCGGCGCATAAATAGGATATCCCTCGGCAAGGCGCTCATGCGAAATGAGCAGCAGATTGTCCTTATCGGCTTTGAGCCGGCCGGCCGCCTTGCAGCCCGACGCTTCGGCCAGTGCCGAGCAACTCTGCGCCGCGGCGGCATACATCGAGCGGGACACGGTGAACATATCCTTGGGATTTTTCTGATTGCCGCCGTGAAGCATCCGAAGCACGCGATATATGGCCGTCATGATTATCATAACGGCGTTGTCGCTGACGGTGTCATTGCCGGCTTGCATCAGCAGGCTGAATATAATATTCAGCGAGTGGAGCACCACCTGCTTGTCGGGGTGGACAGAGGAGCGAGGCGCCTCTTTGCCGCTTGGCTGCTTAAAGGTGATGGTACTGCCGGTGCGGTCGGGCGTGCGGCCGAGAATGTAGTCGCAACTGACCCGGTAAAAGTCGGCGGCGCGAATGAGAAAATCCAGTCCGCACTCACGCACGCCGTTCTCGTAGTGGGACAAAAGGGCCTGGGAGACGCCCAGTTCTGACGCCGCCTCCTTTTGAGTCAGGCCGCGCTCCTTGCGCAGCATGGTCAGTATGCGCGAAAATTGGTTGTTCATCGTATATACACCCCGTATACTATGAGCGCGGCGGCCGCCAGATGCAAAACAAGTATAAGCGGTACGCCGACATAGAATTTCGGCTTATGCGTCTTGTGGTGAAAAATGTGCATGGCGGCCAGTGCCGCCGGCGAGCCGCCGAGCGCGGCGCACCACATCAGCACACTCTCGGGTATGCGATATCGCCTGTGCACGGCGCGGTACTTATCACCGGCATAAAGTATCACCGTGACGGCATTTATGAATATCAGATAGACGGCGGCGTATTTCATCTACTTGCCCTCAAGTTTGAAAACGCCGTGGCACCTCTTGCACACGGCGTAGCAATTTTTGTGCATGTTTTTTACGCTGACGCCGTATATTTGTAGAGATGTATTGGTTTTGAAAACGGGCTGACTGTCGATAAGTCCGCACTGCGGGCACCGTGCGACGCGCGGCTCTGCCTGACTTACGGCCGAACTGACATGCGGCTTAATCAATGTTTTTCACCTCAATGTGCATGGCGCGCAGTACATCAAAGCATTTTTTCTGCGTCTCTTTATCCGGCGAGTCGGTGCACGCCGCGTCAATGATTATTTCGCTGTCGGGGCTGAAAGTTTTGCAAATTATGGCGTTGGCGGCCACACACATGTTGCTGACCAGCCCGACCAACTCGATGGAGGAGTAGTCCTTATCGCGCAGATAGTCGCCCAGCGCCGCACAGCCGAAGGTGTTTTTATACAGCACGGTTGAGTCGGCCGCCAACTTGCCGACGCGCCCGTATAGGTTGTGACCGGCCGTACCGCGAATGCAGTGCTTTACCGGCAGATGCCGTCCCTCAACCGTCATCAGGTACATCTGCTCGTGAGTATCAAGTGTCAGCACGACATCGTCACCGTTTTTGTAATATGCGTGCAGTTTTTCACATATCCTGTCATCCAGTTTCTCGGCACCGTCAAAACCGAGCGACCCGTTTACAAAGTCATTTTGGTAGTCGACGACCACCAGCAACTTTTTCTTAATCACAAACAACACCCCGCTTGTTACATATTGCTATATATTTACTTTAATATAAACCGAGCCGTAAGTCAAGTGAGATAAAAATTTGCGCAATGAGCGAAAATATTTGCCAATACGGTTGATATTGCCCTGTATGGTGGTTTATAATGTTTTAGTTGAAAAGAGTTTTTTTGGCGTTTGGAGGTGCCACATGAGCAGACCGCCTGTTATAATCGCCGCGGTGCTCTCGGCCGCAATACTGCTGTCGTCGTGCGGCGCCGCTTACGCCTCGGCGTCGGCTTCAAACCGAACCGAGAGCAAAACCGTATTTTCACAGAAAACCGAGGCGGCACAGCCGTCTGAACCGACCTCGTCAACGCAAACCGCCGACGCCGATACGCAGTCGGTAAAGGACGAGGTACGGGCGCTGTGGATAACCTACAGCGAACTGGGCACCGCCTTTCAAAGCGGCCACTTCAAGTCGGCGTTTGATAAAATGATGGACGACTGCGTCGGTCTCGGTATCAATACCGTTTATGTGCATGTGCGTGCCTTTTGCGACAGTTTTTATCCGTCTGATATATTTCCGTGGTCAAAATATGCCCTTGACAGCAACGGCGAGGCACCTGACTTTGACCCGCTTGAGTACATGATAAAATCGGCACACAGCCGCTCTATCCGGTTTCACGCGTGGATAAATCCGTACAGAGTGTCGCACACATCGAGCGAATTTTCCGAACTGCCGTCGGACAGTCCGGTTACTAAGTGGCGCAGTGATGATGACACCGCAAATGACCACTGGGCGGTGGCGGTCGAGAAGGGTATCTATCTTGACCCGGCGGCCGAGGGTGTGAGGCGGCTTGTGCTTGACGGCGTACGCGAGATTGTTGATAAATATCCGCTCGATGGCATACACTTTGATGACTACTTTTATCCCACCGCCGATGAATCGTTTGACGAGGGTACATACGCCGCCTACCGCGCGGCGGTCAGCAGTCACACCATGCCGCTCGATGACTGGCGCCGCGCCAATGTCAATGCGATGGTCGCTTCGGTATCGGCCTGTGTACGCGGCAAGGGGTTGGTTTTCGGCATCTCGCCGGCCGCCAATCTGGAACTCAACTATAACGAAATATATGCCGATGTTTACACTTGGCTTGACAACGGCTACCTCGACTACATAATACCGCAGATATACTACGGCTTCAATTATCCGGTCGATAAGTATTCTTACGGCAGTCTGCTGGATGAGTGGGTTAAACTGGTCAACCGCCGTGTGCCGATTTATATCGGCCTCGGAGCCTATCGCATAGGTGACAGCAAGGCGGCAGGCGGCGAGGAATGGTGCGACCCCGATACACGCGTGTTGGCCGACCAGATAACCGCACTGCGCGAGAGCAGATGCGACGGCTTCTGCATTTTTTCGTATGACAGCATTATGAATGACTCAAGTCTTGCCACCGGTGAGAGGCAGGCTGTGCAGTCATTGTTATCAAAATCAGGGGATATTAAATGAAAAACGCATTTAAAAAAATTATAGCGGCCGCACGCGAGCACCGAGTGCTGACCGGCGCCATTGCCATCACACTTGTGCTGGCTATCACGGCAGGAGTGCTGTTCGGCACCGGCGCCTTTTGGGGCATAGGTGAGCGTTTGCGGCAGGTCTTTTCCGGCGATGACGGCACCGTCGATATTGTCAGCCAGCCTGATATCGGAGCGGTCGCGGGCGATTTTGACGGGCCGGACATCACTGTCAGCGGATGGCTGTGCGCCGGCACCGATTACAGCACCGAAAATATCGAGTCGGGTAAAGCGTCTATAGACCGTCTTATCAAAAGTGCTCGCGAGTACGGATTAAACAGTTTGATTGTGCCCGTTTACGACGGCGACAGGGTGATATATCCGTCCCACCTGCGCAAATCGGTCGAATATGATTATCTCAGGTATATAGTCGACGCCGCGCACGATAATATGCTGGCGGTCTATGTTGTCTACGATGTGTTCGGAGACACGCTTGATATTTTCAGTGAGGATTCGGTAAATTCGCTTTGCGCAGAGATTGAGAATATCTGTCACAGTTATTCTATTGACGGCATGCTGTTCGATGACTATTACATCACCGATACTTCGCCTTACAGAACCTACTATACCGAGCAAGGCGGCGGCATGGGGCTGGACAGTTTTTGCCGCGATAAGTTGTCGATGCTTATGCGCAAATTGTCGCAGACGATATATTCCACCGACGGCGGAATATTTGCCGGTGCGGTGTGTGACCCCGTCTGCTACTCCTCGGCGGTGGCCGACGACGGCATGACGCCAATTGACCGAGAGACTGACGCATATGCAGAGGGGCATGCCGACATCACTAAATGGGTCAGCGAGGGGTATGTCAAATTTTTGCTGGTGCGAAACTACCGCAAAATGAGCGACGCCGTGTCCTTTGACACTGTGTGTGATTGGTGGACAGGCAAATTCGGCGGCGCGGCACATGTCACCTTTTCGTTGGCGGCCAATAAGGTGGCGGAGTGGAATAAAACCGACGAGTTGTCCAAGCAGTTGAGCGCCTGCACTTCGCAGAGCGGAACGGGTGCGGCCTTTTACACCCTGACCGACCTTGCCGATGACCGGACGGGCAGTACGCTCGCCCTTGTCAAATACATCGACATGATTCTAAATCATGAGAACGGCTCAAATTCGCTGATAATGACATCGCCGTCATCTACCGAGTTTACTACTTACAGCGACAGCGTGTCGTTTATCGGCTCGTCTGACCCTGCCGGTCGGCTCACCTGCAACGGCCAAACGGTAGAGTGCACGAAAACGGGCTACTTCTCGTTTGATAAGCAACTGAGCGTCGGCAAAAATACATTTACATTTGAACATAACGGCGAGAAAAAGACATATACCGTCACCTATATTCAGGTTATCATCAAGAGCATCAACCCTTCGTCCAATAAGGTGATGAACGGCGATGCTCAGGTGACCGTGACGGTCAGCGCCATGGCCGGCGCGTCGCTGAAAGCCAAGTTGGGCACCCAAACGGTGCGCATGACCGCCGGCGATTACAGCGGCAACGACGACGCCCAATCGGCCATGCGGTTTGTGCAGTACACTGCCTTGTTCAAAATGCCAACGGCAAAATCGGAGGCGCAGAATCTCGGTTATCTGACCGTCACCGCAGAGTATGGCGGAAAGAGCGAGACCAAACGGGGCGGTCGGTTTACTGTGCGCGGTACTTCTGCCGGTGGCACTTCTGCCGGTGGCTCAAGTTCATCGAATACTTCATCATCGACCAATACCCAGTTTATTCCCGGCATCGGCAGTTACAACAGCGGCTACGGCATCAAAGTCGGTGAGGGGGAGAGGTATGTCTGCGAGGTGCTGGGCTATCAGGTGACCACGCTTGACGGCAACCTGATTGACAACCGCTCGCGCCCAACCAACGCCTATCTGCCGGCCGGAACGGTTGACTACTGTACGACCGATGATGTTGTTTTTTTCGACCCCGACTCGGGCAAACAACTTAATTTCCGCACCCTCGACTACGGCAAGCGGATAATCCGTGACAGCGATGTGTCAATATTCAAGGCCACTCTGCCGGTATCAAACAGCATAACCGTGGCGTCGGCGGCCGACCGCGGCAATCAGATGGTGGTAACATTCGACACGCAGTGGAAGGCGCCGTTCAATGTGACATACGGCGGTCAGTCGTACAGTAAGCCCTATCCGTCGGGCACTACACGGCCCGATTACACCATTTCATCGGCCACATTCAAATATGTCGATATCGAGTTCTGCTACACCGTTTCGGGTCAGGGTAAGGTGGTGCCCACCGACAACTCGGTCTTTTCATCGTCCGAATGGGTCAAAAACAAGGCGGGCAACTATGTTTTGCGCCTGCACCTGAAAAAGGCCGGCGCATTTTACGGCTGGACTGCACAGTATAATGAGCAAAATCAACTTGAGTTTTACTTCCTGAACCCGAGCAAAATAACCGAATCCAACAACTCGTACGGCTACGATTTGACCGGCATTACCGTAATGCTCGATGCCGGCCACGGCGGCAGTGACCCCGGCGCGGTCGGCTCGTCTCAAAAGTACACCGAGGCGGTGCTCAATATCATTCTCGCCAACAAAATTAAGCGCGAACTGGAGAATATCGGCGCCACCGTCATCATGACACGCACGACCGACAAAAATGTTTCGCTTGACGAGCGGGCCAAGCAGTGCTATGCCGTTAAGCCCGATGTGTTTATCTCGGTGCACCGCAATTCAAGCACATCATCGTCGGCGGCGGGGTACGAGGACTACTACTTCTATCCCTTCTCGTACGGTCTGGCCAATGCCATTTACGGGCGGGCATCGGGCAACTTCGGCAACCGCCGCGGCGTCAAGTATTACCCATTCCGTGTGACGCGTATGAGTTGCTGCCCGTCTGTGCTGACCGAAAACGGATATATTTCCAACAGCAAAGAGATGGAGAAAATCAAGAGCGACCGGCACAACGAAGCACTGGCCAAATCAACCGTGCGGGGCATAGTTGACTACTTTGTGTCCATTCAGCAGTAAAAATAAAGGTGCCCCGCGAGAGAGACCCTTCGTAAAGAAGTTGTCTCTCTCGTTTTTTATCTCTAAAAAATAAATGACACTTTACACAATGGTTGTGAAAGTGTCATAGTGGGTTACACACTTTGAGAAAGGTAATACTTGCCGAAAATAAAGGATCTCTTTCTCGGCAGGTGAAGTGATATTGCAAACTATCGTTTGCAGTGATATTTTTGCCTTGCGGCAAAAGTGATATGAAAGCCCTGCGGTTTTCGTGATATTATATTCGCCCTAAAAACTGTCCGCAGGACAATACCGCTAGCGTTAGCTAATATCACTGCGAAGCAATATCACTCGCCGTCAGGCGAATATAACTGAGGCGCACTTCCTTAGGGAGTGCGCCTCGAGCGGGACACCTTTATTTTATCCTTTGACAAAAAAATGTATAAAATCGAATATAGTCGCCGTACTGCCGCTTGGCGGCATCTTTTACTCTGCGCGGGCGTCGAGCACCCCTTTGATATGCTCAATTTGGCACAGTACCGACTCGCGGCCGGTGCCGCCGGCCGATATCCGTTTGGCAACGCATGATGCAAGCGAAATATCGTCATACAAGTCATCCTCAAACACATCGCTGAACTGCTTGTACTCATCTATACCCAATTGCTCCAGCGTGCGGCCGTCGGCCACACACTTGCCCACAATTTGGCCGACCGTCTTATAGGCCGAGCGGAAGGGCATCCCTTTGCGCACCATGTAATCGGCCAAGTCGGTGGCATTGATGAAGCCGCGCTGTGCCGCCGCCAGCATATTGTCCTCTCTGACGGTCATAGTGGCAATCATGGGTGCAAACACAGTCAGGCAGTTTTTGACGGTGTCAACGCTGTCAAAAATAGCCTCTTTGTCCTCTTGCATGTCCTTGTTATATGCCAAAGGCAACCCCTTGAGGGTGGTCAGCAGAGCCATCAAATCGCCGTAAACGCGGCCGGTTTTGCCCCTGACCAGTTCGGCCATGTCTGAATTTTTCTTTTGCGGCATGATGGACGAGCCGGTGGTGAAACTGTCATCCAGTTCGACAAATCGAAACTCCCAACTCGACCACAGTATTATTTCCTCGGCCAGGCGCGACAGGTGCATCATCACGGTGGCGAAGTCGCTCATCAGTTCAATGCAAAAATCGCGGTCGGACACGCCGTCGATTGAGTTGAGCGAAATGCCGTCAAAGCCCAGTTTCTCAGCAACCATCATGCGGTCGGTGTTGTATGTGGTGCCGGCCAGAGCGCAACTGCCGAGCGGCGAGCAATTCATGCGCCGCACCGCGTCATCAATGCGCATGAGGTCGCGCTCAAGCATCATGGCGTAAGCCATCAGGTGGTGGGCGAAGGTTATCGGCTGTGCGCGCTGAAGGTGGGTATAGCCCGGCATGACGGTGTCGACATGCTTTTCAGCCTGTGCCACGATGGCCGACATAAGCGAGCAGATGAGGCGCTGAACCTCGGCCGCTTCATCGCGCATATACAACCGCAAATCGAGGGCGACCTGGTCATTTCTGCTGCGCGCGGTGTGCAAACGCTTGCCGGTGTCACCGATTCGCTCGGTCAGCACCTGCTCGACAAACATGTGTATATCCTCAGCGTTCATGTCGATGGCGAGTGCCCCCGACTCAATATCAATCAGTATATCCTCAAGTGCGTCTATTATCGTTTCGCTGTCCTGCTTGCTGATGATGCCCTGCGCGCCGAGCATGGCCGCGTGAGCCATTGATCCGGTGATATCCTGACGGTACATTCTGCTGTCGAATTTGATAGACGAATTGAAGTCATCGGCAAATTTATCCAGTTGCTTAGAGAAGCGACCGGCCCACATTTTATCCATTTATTTATCCTCCTGACGGGCAATGTGCCGCCCGCGTATGACAGACAGCACATTGTATAATCGGGTTATTATTTCAGGCCGTTTTTAGCCTTCATCTTGGCGTACACCTTGGTCGGCAGACCGTACAAATTGATGAAACCTGCCGAATCGGCCTGATTGTAAACATTGTCCTCGTCGAATGTAGCAATCTCGGGGTCATAGAGCGAGTAGGGCGAGGTTACGCCGGCGTTGATCATGTTGCCCTTATACAGTTTCAGTTTAACATCGCCGGTAACCGTTTTCTGAGTGGTCTTGACAAATGCCAGTATTGCCTCGGTCAGCGGTGTGAACCACTGTGCATTGTAGACCAGTTCGGCCAACTTCTGCGCGACAAGAGACTTGTAATGCGCAGTCTCTTTGTCAAGGCAGATGCTCTCGAGTACGCTGTGCGCCTTATACAGAATGGCACCGCCGGGAGTCTCGTACACGCCGCGGCACTTCATGCCGACCAGTCGGTTCTCGACGATGTCGAGCAGACCGATGCCGTTCTCGCCACCGAGTTTGTTGAGTTTATCAACAATGGCGACCGAATCCATCTCGACGCCGTCAACGGCTGTCGGCAGACCCTTTTCAAAGTGAATGGTCACATATGTGGGCTTGTCGGGCGCCATCTCGGGCGATACGCCCATCTCGAGGAATCCCTCTTTGTTGTAAAGCGGCTCGTTGGCCGGGTCCTCAAGGTCAAGTCCCTCGTGCGAAAGATGCCAGATATTCTTGTCCTTGGAGTAGTTGGTCTCTCTGCTTATCTTGAGGGGGATGTTGTGCTCCTCGGCGTACTCAATCTCCTCCTCGCGTGACTTGATGTCCCACTCTCTCCACGGTGCGATGATGGGCATATCGGGCGCAAACGCCTTGATAGCCAATTCAAAGCGCACCTGGTCGTTACCCTTGCCGGTGCAGCCGTGGCAGATGGCGTCAGCGCCCTCGGCCAGTGCTATCTCGGCAATGCGCTTGGCAATGGGCGGGCGGGCAAACGCCGTGCCCAGCATGTAATCTTCGTACAGTGCGCCGGCCTGAACGCAGGGCAACACATAGTCATCAATGAACTCCTTGGTCAAATCCTCTATGTAAATCTTGGATGCGCCGGTCTTGATGGCCTTCTCCTCCAGGCCCTCAAGTTCACTTGCCTGACCGACATTGCCCGATACCGCGATAACCTCGCAGTTGTTATAGTTCTCTTTCAGCCACGGAATGATGATGGAAGTGTCCAGACCGCCGGAATAGGCCAAAACAACCTTTTTAATATTCTCTTTATTCATGATTATTGCCTCCAAATCGACTTGTATTTGTAAATTTATGCATGTATTATATCATAGTTCGCATAAATATGCAACAACATTTTAATATTTTTTCATTTTCTACAACTTGCATTATTGCCGCGCGGCAGAGCAGAATGGCTTTGTATATGTTGCAACAAACAACCCCTGTTCAAATGGGCCGCTTGTGAATATCCATGCATAAAACATGAATATTATACATTTTATACAAACTCATTCATGTCCTTGTCATACAGCATGGTGCGGCGCACCGACCCAATGGGCAGGTCGCGTCCGCAGTCCTTCTCGACTGCGCCGACAAAGAGCATCGGATTTACATTGTCGTCGTTGCCGGCCGACAGTGTAATATCGAGCACAGTGCCCCTCTGCCCCTCGGCGCACGAATGAGCGGAAATTAAGGGGTATATGTCGACGGTGCGCGTGCCGCCCTTTTTGGTGCTTTTCTCCACCGGAATGGCACCGCTCGCCATAAGCCGCTCAATGTCGGCCGAGCAATCGCACTCAAACGATATCAAAAACCGTGCAAACCGTATATCTTTAAACTTGCTGACCGGCTCGCTGACCGACAGCACGCTCATGCCGTCGGGCGCGGCCGCCGCAAAGCACTCTCTCACATAATCAAGCGGCATGCCATCATCGGTCAGCCGTATGTCCATCGCCTCGTAATCGCTCTCAAATCCGAGCGAGAGGGGCAGGGCAAAGGTGATGTGCGGATGCGGATTAAACCCCTCGGTGCACCATACCGGCAGACGCGCGCGGCGCACAATGCGCGACATGACGCGATTCATATCAAGGTGGGATATATACTTAAGCCGGCCGGTTTTTGTGTACCACACTCTAACGCTTTTCAACGCACAGTCCCTCCCCGTAAACGGCTGCGCCGCATCCGGCGCACTGCTGGCGGCAGTTGGGCGTGGTGCGCCCCTCATAGGCCAGTTTATCCTGACAAATTAAGAACTTTTTGCTGATGCCGTAATCAATGTGGTCCCACGGATTTATCTCATCAAAGTCACGGCGTCGGTTGGCATAAAATTCAGGCGACAGCCCGCACTCATCGAATGCCGCGCTCCACTTATCCGAATCGAAGTATTCACCCCAACTGTCCATGCGGCAACCCTTGCGCCACGCGCTGTAAATCACCTTGCCCACTCTGCGGTCACCGCGCGCAAAGACGGCCTCCAGCCGGCTGGTCGGTGACTCATGCAGGCTGAGTTGTATTTTGCGGGTGTGAATCATCTCGCGCAGATGGGCCTGCTTTTCGTTAATGCTCTCGGCGGTATCCTGCGCCTCAAACTGAAATGGCGTATGCGGCTTGGGTACAAAGGTGGCGCAACTGACCGACACGCTGACCGATTTGCCCTTTGGCCGGCTCGGCAGGGAATAGTACAAATCGACTATTTTTTGCGCCAGCGCCGCAATGGCTTCGATATCTTCCATCGTCTCGGTGGGCAGTCCCATCATGAAATAGAGTTTAACGGCGGTATATCCGCCCTCAAATGCCATGCGGCAGGTGGAGAGGATATCCTCCTCGCTGATGTTTTTGTTGATGGCGTCGCGCAGTCGCTGTGAGCCCGCCTCGGGCGCAAAGGTGAGTCCGGCACGCTTGACCGCCTGAATTTTGTTCATCAGTTGTTCGCTGAAGTTGTCAATACGCAGACTGGGCATTTGAAGTCCGATTTTTTCCTCTTTGGTCCAATCGAGCAGTTGATCCAACAGCGGCTCAAGTTGCGAATAATCGCTGGTTGAGAGTGACAGCAGTGACAAATCGTCGTAACCTGTGTTGCGGCACAGGCAGTGGGCCTGAGCGCCTGCAACCTCGGCCGATTTTTCCCTTATCGGGCGGTAAATGTAGCCCGCCTGACAGAAGCGGCAGCCGCGTATGCAGCCGCGGTATATCTCCTCCACGGCGCGGTCAAACACCACATCAATAAAAGGTACAACAAATTTGTCCGGATAAAAGCAGTTATCGAGGTCGGCCACAATTCGCTTGCGGACAGTGGCCGGCACACCGTCAAGAGGCCGCACTGCCTCAACGGTGCCGTCGGCGTTATAACTGACATCGTAGAGGCTCGGCACATAAATTCCGCCTATTTCGGCGGCCGCGCGCAAGAATGTAGACTTATCAGAGCCCATGGCCTTGTGCTTGCGGTACAGTTCGAGCAACTCCACCGTGACCTCCTCGCCGTCACCGAGGATAAACAGGTCGATAAAATCGCACATCGGCTCGGGGTTGCAGGCGCAGGGACCGCCGGCCACCACCAGTTGGTTCAACCGATGCCGGTCGCGCGCCAGCACCGGCACGCCGGCCAAATCGAGCATGTTGAGCACATTGGTGTAACTCATTTCATACAGCAGAGTGAAGCCGATAATGTCAAATTCTTTGAGACTGTCACCGCTCTCAAGCCCATACAGGTCAATGCGGTTGTCGCGCATCTGCTGTTCCATATCTCCCCACGGGGCAAAGACGCGCTCGCACCACGCCCATTCGAGCGAGTTTATCAGCGAGTAGATTATCTTCATGCCGAGGTGGGACATGCCCACCTCGTATGTGTCGGGAAAGCAAAAGGCAAACCTGACATCCACTTTTGACTTATCCTTGACGATGCTGTTGGGCTCGCCGCCGATATATCTGCCGGGTTTTTGCACATTCAGCAGTATGTCGTTAATCATAATATCTCCCGCTTCTTACTTATCCTTGCCGCAGCAACGCTTATACTTTTTGCCGCTGCCGCAGGGGCACAGCCCGTTCTTTGAAAAGCCGCGGTTGTTGCCTGTGGCTGATTTTTCGTTGGGAGCGCCCTCGCCGGTCGGCTTGGCCACCTGCTCACGCTTGACCTCGTCATTGGATTTGACCTGAACGGTCAGCACCAACTTGGCCGTATCGTGGCGAATGACATCGGTCATGGCATTGAACATGTCGTAGCCCTCGTTGCGGTATTCAACGACGGGATTATGCTGGCCGTATGCGCGCAGATGTATGCCGCGGCGCAACTCGTCCATGGCGTCAATGTGGTCCATCCAGTTGATGTCAACCGTGCGCAGCAGTACCACGCGCTCCAGTTCGCGCATGAGGGCGGCGCCGAATTTAGCCTCGCGCTCGGCATAGAGTTTTTCCGCGCGCTCTGAAAGCAGTTTTTTCAAATCCTTGCGGTCAAGTTCCTCTAACTGAGCGGGACTGTATTTGAAATCGTCATCGCCGGTCAGCCAGCCGCGGAAACAGTCGCGCAGGCCGTCCAGATTCCACGCCTCCGGGTCATCGCCGTGTGCAAAGACGGCCAACTGGTCGTCTATTGTTCCGTCAATCATTTTCCTGACCGATTCATGTATATCGTCTCCGTCAAGCACGGAATTGCGCTGAGCATAAATAAGTTCGCGCTGTTTGTTCATAACATCGTCGTACTCAAGCACATTTTTACGCGAGGAGAAGTTGCGGTACTCCACCTTGGACTGAGCATTTTCGATAGAACTGGACAACAGCCCGAGTTCAAGCGGCTGATTCTCGTCCACTCCCAGTTTGTCCATCATATTGTAGACCCTCTCGCCGCCGAACAGACGCATCAAATCGTCCTCCATCGAGAGGTAAAAACGGGTCTCGCCCGGGTCGCCCTGACGGCCGGCACGGCCGCGCAACTGATTGTCGATACGGCGCGACTCATGGCGCTCAGTGCCCAGTATGCACAGTCCGCCCGCCTCACGCACGCGGTCGGCCTCGGGCGCAATCTGCTCCTTATATTTCCGGTTAAGTTGGCTGAACACCGTTCTGGCGTTCAGAATATCGGCGTCGTCGGTTTCACCGAATCCGGTCGCCTCGCTGATAAGTTCTTCAGAGAAACCTTGCTTTCTCATTTCGGCCTTGGCCAAAAACTCGCTGTTGCCGCCCAACATGATGTCGGTTCCGCGGCCGGCCATGTTGGTGGCGATGGTCACTGCTCCCGGCTTGCCGGCCTGAGCGATTATCTCGGCCTCTTTCTCGTGGAACTTGGCGTTGAGCACTTCGTGCTTGATTCCGCGGCGCCCGAGCAAGGAACCGAGCAGTTCCGATTTTTCGATGGAAATGGTGCCGACCAGCACGGGTTGTCCCTTCGCATGGCACTCGATTATCTTGTCAATGACAGCGGCGAACTTGGCCTTTTCGGTCTTATACACCACATCGGGCAAATCGACGCGCGCCAGCGGCTTGTTGGTGGGCACCTCGACAACATCAAGGTTGTAAATCTCGCGGAACTCGGTTTCCTCGGTCAGTGCCGTACCGGTCATTCCCGACAGTTTGCTGTACAGTCGGAAGAAATTTTGGAATGTGATGGTGGCCAGTGTCTTGGACTCGTGAGCAACCTTGACACCTTCTTTAGCCTCAATCGCCTGATGGAGGCCCTCGTTGTAGCGGCGGCCGTACATCAGGCGGCCGGTAAATTCATCGACGATGATTACCTCGCCGTCCTTGACGATGTAGTCGATGTCGCGGTGCATGATGCCGTGGGCGCGAATGGCCTGATTGACATGGTGGGCTATGGTTGTGTTCTCCATGTCGTTTAAGTTGTCAATGCCGAAATACTGCTCTGCCTTTTTGATGCCGCTCTTGGTCAGAACGCAGGTACGCGCCTTTTCGTCGACGATATAGTCGCCCTCGTACTGGCTGTCGCTGTCCACCTTGCTGTCCATTTCCTTAACCTTGGTCATCGACAGGGTGCGTGCCAGCCGGTCGGCGCGAAGATATAAATCGCTGGATGAGTCGCCCTGACCCGAAATGATGAGCGGAGTGCGCGCCTCATCAATAAGAATGGAGTCGACCTCGTCTACGATTGCAAAGTTGTGGCCGCGCTGAACACGCTGTTCCTTATATGTGACCATGTTGTCGCGCAGGTAGTCAAATCCCAACTCGTTGTTGGTGCCGTATGTGATGTCGGCGGCATACGCCTCTCGACGCTGTTCGTTATTCATATCGTGCACGATAAGGCCGACACTCAGACCCAGAAAGCGATAAACCTTGCCCATCCACTCGCTGTCGCGGCGGGCCAGATAGTCGTTGACTGTGACAATGTGCACGCCCTTGCCCGATATCGCATTCAGGTAGGCCGGCAGAGTGGCCACAAGGGTTTTGCCCTCGCCGGTTTTCATCTCGCTTATGCGGCCCTGATGCAATATGATGCCGCCCATAATCTGAACGGGAAAATGCTTCATTCCGAGCACTCGGTCGGCCGCCTCGCGGCAGACGGCAAACGCCTCCGGCAGCATGCTGTCAAGGCTCTCGCCCGCTTCAAAGCGGCTTTTAAAGTCGTCGGTCATTGCGCGCAGTTCATCATCGCTGAGCGACTGCATGTGCTCATCGTACGACAGCACTTTATCAACCAGCGGCTGAATGTGCTTTAACTCACGCTTGCTGTAATTTTTTGTGAACATTTTAAGCAGGTTCATTGATATTATCACCTTTCTGAATATCGCCTTGTTGTGCATATGCCGAGTGCGCCGCAAGCCGCGTCACCAGTTCGCGCGCGAGCAGTATTATTACGGTTAGCAATGCAAAGGATGTGTATTTTTGATCGAG
>JAQXHB010000106.1 GCA_029007015.1 Bacillota bacterium
GGCGCTTCGGGAATAGGCGACGAGGATATCAAAAAAGCCATTTCCTTAGGCATTGCCAAGATAAACATTCATACCGAACTGTGCCAGGCGGCTATGGAGGCCATTAACGCTCACAAGGACGAACCCTTCTTGGCAGTCGAGCGTGAGGTCAGAAAGGCTGTCAAGGAGCGCGCTATGTATAAAATACGGCTCTTCGGAGATGAAGGTAGAGCAGATGAATAATGATAAAAAACTCGATGTAATTTGCCTCGGTGCGGCGGTGGTCGATATACCGCTCCGTCCTGTTTCAAGGGATATTTTTGATATTGAATCGTATCCCGTTGACAGAATTGCCATGACGGTTGGCGGCGACGCTATGAACGAGGCCACGATTATAAGCCGTCTCGGCTTTAAAACTGGCATCATCGCTTGCATAGGCGACGATGCTGCCGGGCAGTTCATTCTGCGCTCCTGCAAGAAGGACAATATCGATACCGAGGGCATAAAAATCGACCCTGATATCGACACTTCAATGAACATAGGGCTTGTGACCGCGGACGGTGAGAGAACATTTATTACCAACCGCAACGGCAGTCTCTGGAAGGAAAACATTGAGCATGTTGATTTTGAAAAAATGAAGCAGGCCAAAATTCTTTCCCTTGCAAGTATTTTTAACTGCCCGCTGCTTGACGGTAAAACTCTTGTTAAAATTTTCAGGGCGGCAAAAGACGAGGGTATGCTTATCACGGCTGATATGATTAAACCCCGCCTCGGAGAAACCCTTGACGATATCAGAGAGGCGTTGAGTTTTGTCGATTACTTCTTTCCGAACTTTGACGAGGCCTGCCTGATGACTGGCGAAACCGAAGAAGCAAAGGTGGCCGACAAACTGTTTGAATGCGGTGTTAAAAATGTCATTATGAAGATAGGCAAGCGCGGCTGCTATATCCGCAATAAAGAGGGCGCCATGATTGTTCCCGCATGCAAGGGAATAACGGCAATAGATACCATAGGTGCCGGCGACAACTTTGCCTCGGGCTTTATTGCGGGAATTTTGCAGGGCAAGGACATTCACGAATGTGCAATTTACGCCAATTGCACAGCCGCTATTTCTGTTCAGTATTCGGGCGCTACAGCGGGGGTACAGAACAAGGAAATGGTTGAGCAGATGCTCAGAAAATACAAAGAGGATTATATATTATAATTCCGATATTCAGCCCTGTTAATCAGGGCTGAATAAATGCCCGTGTGATTGGATGATATTTTTTGAAAGGATGACTTGCGATGAAGACGATGAAGCTTGGCAAAACAGGCATTGATATTTCAAGAATGGGACTTGGCACCTGGTCGATAGGCGGCGGCTCTGCCTGGGGCGGCGACCACGACCTTCAGGTTGTTGTGGACACCATCCGCGAAGCGCCCAAACTCGGCGTTAATCTTATCGATACCGCTCCGGGCTACAACTTCGGTAACAGCGAGAGAATTTTGGGCAAGGCGCTTGAAAAAATGAACCGCGAGGATGTAGTGATTATAACCAAGTGCGGTGTTGTCTGGGATCAAGAGATTAATGTCGACCATTTTAACAAGGTTAACGGTATTCAACTCTATAAAAACCTCAACAGCCAATCGGTTAAGAAGGAAATAGAGCAATCCCTTGAAAGAATGGGCACCGATTATGTTGATGTATATATGACCCATTGGCAGTCGGTAGAGGGCAGCGAGTACTATGTCCCTATCTGCAAGACAATGGAGGTTCTGAATGAACTTAAGGCAAAGGGTAAAATAAGGGCAATCGGCGCCGCAAATGTTGATATTAACCAGATTAAGGAATATCTTAAGTACGGCGACCTTGATATTGTTCAGGCTAAGTACTCGATACTTGACCGTGGCATAGAGGATGAGATAATCCCTTGCTGCCGCGAAAACGGCGTGACCATTCAGGCCTATTCGCCCCTTGAAATGGGTCTGCTTTCGGGTACTCTGCCGAGAGATTACAAGCCCGTCGGGGCGCAGATACCCAAAAAGTGGTTCCAGCCCGATAATATGCAGGCGGCGATGAATGTTATGGACGAGTGGAAGCCCCTATGCGAGAAGTATAATTGCACCATTGCCAATTTGGCTCTTGCCTGGATATTGGCGCAGGGCGATTTTATCAACCTCTTGAGCGGTTCTACAACCGTCGGCCAAATTTCAGAAAATGTTAAATCGGCTGAAATCGAACTTGACCCGTCCGATGTTACGGCAATGCGTGATATGGTTGAGGCCATTGACAAATAATTCATTTTAGCAGTTCAAAAAGCCTTTACTTTTTGCTTGTATTTATGCTATAATATAGACAAGAGGAGACAAGGCAATCATGGCAAAGCGTATAGATAAAATTAAACAAAAGGTTGAAGCGGAAGGTGAGGTGTTTGTATCCGAGCTGAGCCGTCTCTACAATGTTACCGAGGAGACGATTCGCAGATATCTTTAAAAGCTCAAAAACGACGGTGTTGTTACCCGTACCTACGGCGGAGCTATGCTTAATACCGCTTCGCAGAGCGACCAAATTCACTTTTCAAAGAGAAGGGCTATCAACCTTGAAAGCAAACAAAAGATAGCCGAGTTACTCAAGCGTAAATACGGTCACATCAGAACAGTTATGGTTGATAACAGCACCACGGCAATCGAAGCAATAAAGCTGTTAAAGGAAAAAAAGGATGTTACCGTTATCAGTTTTTCCGCGCAGATTTTTCAGGAGCTGGATGATACGAACATAACGCTCGTTTCAACCGGAGGAATTTATAATGAAAGAACCCGCTCTTTCTACGGCAGCCTTGCAAAGGAAAGCATCCGCAAATACAATGTTGATGTCGCTCTGCTTGGCTGTAAGGGACTGGATATAACAAACGGAATATCAGACTCTACGGAGGGCGAGGCGAATTTAAAGGCGGAAATGTCCAGCCGTGCGGCTGAGGTGGTTGTATTGGCGGATCATTCCAAATTCGGTCAGACCGCGTTTGTTAATTTCCTTGATTGGGATACTGTTGATTGTATTATTACCGACCAAAGGCCTGATGAAGGCTGGGTCGAATTGTGCAAACGCATGAATATCCGTCTGATATACGAATGATACCGAAATGGCCTTTAATTACAATTTCATTTAATACCAAAGCTCTTGATTATATAATCAGGAGCTTTTTGTATATTTAATATTTTTAAAAGGAGATGTTATTATGTCATCACAAGTTAAAAAATCATCAATCGTCAAAAAAATGATAATTGCCGTTGCGGCAGGCTTTGCGGTCGGATTTTTGTGTCTGCTTTTGAAGAGCCAACTTAAGGGTACATCCGGCGAAGGTGTGTGGAATGTGATCGACGCAATCTTCTTCCAGGATATTACCGCCACTAAAAGCATTGAGGGGATAGGGCTGTTTTATATTATCGGTCAGTTATTTATGCGCGGACTGCAGATGATGATTGTACCGCTGGTTATTTGTTCGCTCACCCTCGCGCTTTGCAGTCTCGCAGACCCGAAAAGGCTCGGAAAAATTGCGGGCAAGACCTTTGTGACCTACCTGAGTTTCTACATTGTTGCCGCCGCCCTTGCGGGAGCCGGTGCCTATTTTGTAAAGTCAATGGGCTGGTTTAATGTAAATCTCCCCGCTGAACAGGCTCAGGATATTGTAACAATGGAGGGATATAATCCCTTGGTTACGGTTGTAAACGCCGTTCCCTCTAATATAATCAGCGCAATGTCAACTAACACGACAATTTTGTCTGTTGTGGTGATAGCAATTGTGCTGGGGCTTTGCATTACAAAGATGGGCGAAAAGGCTAATCCGATTAAAAATGTCATTCAAAACCTTAACGACATTGTTCAGATGTTTCTGGACTTTTTAATCAATAAAATAGCACCCATAGCGATTTTCTGTATGATTACAAGGGCGCTTGCGGTTTACGGTTATGAATATATTTCACCGACATTGGTATGGATAGCATCAACAATCGTCATTTGCCTTGCACTTGTATTTACCATTTATCCTATAGGCGTATTTATTACCACCGGTCTCAATCCCTTTAAGTTTCTTAAGAAAACCGCGAAAATCGGTCTCTTTGCCGCGGCGACAAATTCCTCGGCCGCAACGCTGCCGCTTAACACCAAAACCTGCATAAACGAACTTGGCTGTTCCGAGGAGGTAAGCAGTTTTGTTCTGCCCACAGGAATGACAATCAATATGAACGGCACCACTGCTATGCACATGATTGCCATAACCTTTATCGCGACAGCGGCGGGAATAGAGATAACTCCTATGACGCTGCTTTTAACCGCATTCCTGTCCATCTGCACGGCAGTCGGCACCCCCGCAATACCTGTGGCGGGAACTACCATGGTATATGTGGTTATGATGGGACTTGGACTTAATACCGAACTTTGTATGATAGGATACTCCCTTGTTCTTGCGATTAACTATCTGCCCGGCATGGCGGTAATAACCCTAAATGTAATAGGCGACGCCGCGACAAATGTAATTATAAGCCATAAGGAAGGCGCGCTTAACAGGGAGATTTACAATAAATAACGATATGGATAAAGAGAAAAAGAGATTTTTGGAATGTCTCTCAAAGCAGTATCCAACAATAGACAGTGCGGCGACCGAAATTATAAATCTTCAGTCAATCCTTAATCTGCCCAAGGGCACGGAACATTTTCTGTCGGATATTCACGGCGAATATAAGGCGTTTTCCCATGTGCTCAGAATTGGCTCGTGCGCGTTTATGAAAAAAATCGACGATGTATTCGGTGACAGTATTTCATATGAGGAAAAGAAGGAACTTGCCTCTCTTATCTATTATCCGATAGAAAAACTCGAGTACATTAAATCGGAAAGCCTTAACACCTATGAATGGTACCGCACAAGCCTTTACAGGCTTGTGTCGGTCTGTCGCACCGTCTCCTCCAAATACACCCGCTCCAAGGTTCGCAAGGCTCTGCCGGACAGTTTTAAGTATGTAATCGAGGAACTTATCACCGAGAAAAAAGAGGTTCTGAATAAGACCGCCTATTACGAGGAGATCATCAACACCATTATCGAAATTGGTTATGCAGATAAGTTTATCGAGGAAATGTCCATGCTTATTCAGCGGCTGGTTATCGACCGTCTTCATATTATCGGTGATATTTATGACAGAGGCTCAGGCTCGCACTTTGTTATGGATAGGTTGTGCGAGTATCACTCGCTTGACATCCAGTGGGGCAATCACGACGTGCTGTGGATGGGCGCGTCGGCGGGGCAGACCGCCTGTATTGCAAATATCGTGCGCACAAGCCTTTTGTATGACAATGTTTCGGTACTCGAAAACGGCTACGGCATAAGCATTTTGCCCCTTTTGTTTTTCGCAATGAAGGCGTATAAGGATGACCCCTGTAAGCAGTTTAAAATTAAAAGCAAAAACAGCGACCGATCTGAAATAGGGCTTGAAATGAAGGCGCATAAGGCGATGGCGGTTATCCAGTTTAAACTGGAGGGTCAGCTTATAAGTGATCATCCCGAATACAATATGGGGCACAGAAGACTGTTGCACAAAATTGATTTTGCAAACGGCACAATCGAACTTTACGGCAAAAACTATCGGCTTTGTGACTGCAATTTTCCGACGGTAAACCCCGATTCTCCTTACCAACTTACCGAGGAGGAAAAAGAGGTCGTCAGAAAGCTACGCTACGCCTTTGTCAGTTGTGAAAAACTGAAAAAGCATATCGGCCTTTTACTGAGTAAGGGCGGCCTTTATAAGGTCACCAACGGCAACTTGCTCTTTCACGGCTGTATCCCCATGACCGAAAGCGGAGAATTCAGAAAAATAAATGTTTTCGGAAAGCCGCTTCGCGGAAAGGCTTTGTATGACAGTCTTGAAAGTTGTGCGCGCAAGGCGTTTTTATCGGTGAATGAGGTCGACCGCAAAAACGGCAGGGATATACTCTGGTTTTTGTGGAACGGGGCAGATTCCCCGCTCTACGGCAGGGACAAAATGACCACCTTTGAAAGATATTTTTTATCCGACGAAAGTACCCATACCGAGACAAAGGATGTTTATTATAAGTTGATAAACAACGAAGAGACGGCTGAGAAAATATTTGCGGAGTTCGGTGTCAGGGGTGAAAACCGGCATATAATCAACGGTCATGTTCCGATACATCATACTGAGGGTGAAACCCCTATAAAATGCGGCGGAAAGGTCATTATTATAGACGGCGGCTTTGCGCGTCCCTACCATAAGGTCACGGGAATTGCGGGGTATACCCTTATTTACAATTCATACGGGCTTATGCTCACCGCCCACGAGCCGTTTCACACTGTCAGCGAGGCGATAAAGGACGGCGCAGATATGCAAACCCACAGGGTCGCTTCGGAGATGTGTGAAAAAAGAATCCTCGTGGGAGATACCGATAACGGAGCCAAAATCAAGGAAACAATCTGTGATTTAAAGGAACTGATAAGCGCCTACCGTTCAGGCGAGGTGCATCAGTATAAGCATAAAATGTAGTTTAATTACACCGAGTGGGCATCATCATCAAGTTAACAATAACCGGCTCTGCGGCCATTCCGAAACGGTCGCTGTAGAGCCGGTTAATAATGCGCTGCAAAGAAAACGACAACACCGATGATATCGTCAATAGCGGCCAGCGGAATCAATGTTTTTGTAACAGGCCCGTCGGTATGATATTCATTTACGATTGAAAGCGCGGGCGCAGGCGCGGTAGCAAGTGCAATTCCGCCGAAAATAAAGGCCGGATAAAGCGGAATATCCGCAATCAGCCAGCCGAGGATAGCCGGCAGTTTCACTTTGGATATGATTTTTCCGCAGGCAAAAGCGACGCATATAATGGAAATTACTCTAAGTACACCTATTACCATAACCAGTTCATCAGCCCTTCTATAACATCTTCCGCAGGGAGGCCTAAATCGCAAATTTTTTCAAACGAGCTGTCAACGATAGTTTTAATTGCCGCTTTATCTGCGTCCGATTTTCCGCCGCAAAAAGATGCGGCTACGATTTCCCACAACGAGTCGGAGTTTCTGCTCGTACAGGCGTAAATGGTCTGATTTAACTTATATTTGTTGAATATGCTGCGGCAAGTCATGACCTTTGAATCAAAATAGATTTTTCCGCTCGCAGGCTTTCGATGGCCTATTCAATAATGGCATCTCGCATCATGGGAACAAAACCTTTCTTTTTTGTTTCCGTGATAATACTTTGCGCATAAAAAGTCAATGTTTTCAAATACTGTAATTTAAAATCAGAGGTTATATTTTTATAAACCTATTGACATGGTATGATTTATCTGGTATAATTCAAATAACATATTAAAATAGTAGGTAATATGGACTGACCCTTTACCTTTTGATTGCGAGGAATGATTATGGTAATATATGCAGATAATGCGGCAACTACGCAGATGAGCGCCACTGCGCTTGAAGCAATGATGCCGTATATGTGCGGTCAATACGGCAACCCGTCCAGCCTTCACTCAGTCGGACAGGCTGCCGCCGAGGCAGTTCAAAGGGCGAGAGAGGATG
>JAQXHB010000107.1 GCA_029007015.1 Bacillota bacterium
CAACGCTTAACTTAAAGGTATATTCGTCAGTTGCGGTTGTATTAAGGTCGTAAGCCGCAGCGGCAACATCCACTCCCTCAACCTGAACTTTTATTGAACCGGTATCAATGGTCAGTCCGTCGGGCAGAAGGTCGGCAACAGAGAAAGATTTGTCGACCGCTTGTGTCGCATAGGTGGGAATGTCAACTTTGATGGTGTAGTTTACCTTTTCGCCCTTGGTTACGCTGGTTTTATCGGCAGTCTTGTCTACAGTTACTTCTTTGTGCTTTGCTGTGAATGTTACATCGTCGATAACATATGTGCCGTTAACAACGGTCGGCTCAACCTTTTGAAGCATCAACTGATAAACCGAGGTGGTCGAGGTAGGACGGATAAAGTACTCGCCCATCGCAAGGCCTGCAAAGGTGGCAGTGCCGCCTGCGGCAACAGTCTTAGTTTGAACAGCAGCGATGTTTTTTGCAACAATGTAATTCGGGAGCCCTGCCAGCAGGTTTTTCAGAGCCGTTTGATTTGCGTCAAGATCGTCTGAAAGCGCCGCAAATTCTTCAACGGTGTATGCTCGATTTGCGCTGTTTGTGATACTGTTTGTCTGATTAAAATAATCGGCAAAATCGCTGTTCCATGCATATACCAAAGTGTTTGTTGTCGAGTTATAAGTAATGTCGACAACCTTATAAGCCGCAAGAACATCGTTCTCAACTGCGCCGTTGATTGTGATCGAAGCTGTAGAGGAGGCGGTCACATCTCTCTGTGCCGCGAATGCGGTCATCGGGATTAACCCGATGGCCAGAACGAGGGTCAGTAAAAGTGCTAATAATTTTCTGTTTTTCATCTCAATTTTCCTTTCGTAATTTATTTTGGTTTTTGAGTCGGCTTATTATGAGACCAAACAAACCGATTGCCGCTGCAGCCAGCAGCGTGAGTCCCGCCGCCGCATAAAAGCCGCCGGTAATACTTAAACCGGAAACAGGCATATGCAGCGTCAAATAGTTTGCAAGTTCAATATTTACCTCCTTTGCAGTAAATTCCTTTTGTATCCCATCAATTTGAGCGGTATTGCCCGAATCGTTAATGGTAATTTTCACCGGCGTATCCAGCAGGCGGTAGCCCGAGGGCGCCTTTGTCTCGGCAAGGTAATATTCGACACCGGTGTCGAGCAAATCGGCAAAAGCCGCCGTTGCCTTTGTGCGGTCGGCGGATAGGGCGGTCGTGACCGAGGAAATCCGGGTGCACTTTATGCTTTCGCCCTGATAGACGATGGTTTTATCCCCGCCGTCATCCTTTTGATAGAGGGTAAACACCGCGCCGGCAATCGGCACCTTGTTAACCTCTGTCGACCTGTCGCCGTCGATTTTGCTCACAACGAGAGTGTAGGCATCTTCAAACCGCGCGTAATAGGTTGCATCGCCCGTGGTTATATAACTTAGCGTCGAACCGCCGTTTGTGAGTTTATCATCGGCAACCTGATTGCCCTCGGAGTCATACCAGCCGACAAACTTGTAGCCCGTTCTCGCGGCCGCAGTGGTGCTTATCGGTTTGCCCACCGCGTCGGTATAGGTGTAACGCTCGAGGGTGGCTATATTATCATTGTCGATATCTACCCAATTGTCGCCGTCCTTTATCTGCCGGATATATGTCTGTGTAACGCTGTTTGAAAACCTTGCATAATAGGTTTTTACGCTTTCCTTGGTTTCAACATATCCGTAGTCGGCGTTGGTGGTGATGAGATTTCCGTCCTCGTCATACCAGCCGATGAATTTACATCCGCTACCGGCAGTCGCACTGACGGTTATTCTCTCATCAATCAAGGCGTGGTAAGACTTGCCTCCGGTCTCGTTATATGCGGCGTCGTAATTCTCATCCGACTCATCGGTTACGCTTGTAATCTCAACCGTTCCGCCGATGTCGGAATTTATCCAATCGCCTTGCTCATCCATAATCTGCGGAATAAACGCCTGTCTCCAGCGCCACTGTGCCACCAGGGTAATGCCCTTGTGGACATTTGCGTACAGTTTTTCCTCACCGCTGTCACTCCATGTTACACGCGAAATTTCTCCGTTCTCGTCCGGGGTGACTGTTTTGTTTAACGGAACATTTCCGCCGTAAATCTTAAAATACTGCGCCGCCTGTTCCGTTGTAGCACCGTCCACATCATAATCGCAGGCTATGGTGTGTTCGGCGGGGAGCATCAGACTGCCCAGTTTATCCGCATTTACTGTTTCCTGAGAAACACCCTCCACGATATCTCCCATGAGTTTCCAGCCCAAGAATTTCCAGCCGTCGTTTTGACCCTCTGCCGCGTGAGAGACATAGGGAGCAACAAACGAATTTTCATTCACAGTGTCTGCCGTGGGCTTAAAACTGTAAACATTCGGGGCTTCATCTAAATGCGGTCTGTTTTCTATAACATATTCTTTTCCGCCGTTGGGGTCATATGTGACCGTGGGGTTTTTGATAAAAATAAAGTGCAAATCGGTTGACGAAGTCAGATTTTTAAGATAATAGGTGTAAATAATATCTCCCGATTGGTTGGTGGATTTTACCCATTTGCCCTCTTTCTCCTCATCGGTTAAAGAACCTGAATCTTCTATTTCATTTCCTGTCACCTTGATAAATTCTGTAACGGGGTCGCCGCTTTCGTCCTGCTTTGTATAATAAACACCGACGAATTGACAGCCGTCAGCCGCATCTGCCGCCTTTATGACAGCCTGAATTTTAAGTGTTTCACCGTCGGCAATATAGGTCTTTAGATTGTTGTCGACCGTAACCTCGTGACCGCCCGATGCGCCCACTCCGCCGACAGTGCCGTCGCTTCCTCCGATAACCGCACTGCCGTGGTTGGTGGAACTGCCCGAAAGCGGGTGGAAAATCTGAAAGTTGATATTATCAAGAAAATTGCCGTAGGTCTTTGCCTTGTCGGCAGGCGCAATCGAATCGACATATCCGACCGAAACAAAACCGAACAGGGTTTCGGTCTGTCCCGCGGGAACGGTATATAAATAGTACTTGCTTAAATCTATCTCGGTACCGCCCGAGCCGCTTCCACCCTCCGATTTGGCCTCTGCGTTAGAGCCGTAGGAGTTCCACGGATTGGTGCCGCTTGTAACCTTTGACGAGGCCATTATCCATATGCGCCATTCCTCGGTGTAGATGGTGCTCGGCGTCAGGCTGAAGGCGTCATTTCCCGCGTTATCTACAAATGTGCCCTTTGCGGCAAATTTTTTGCTGTAAACGGTCAGTTGCTCACCCAGCCCCGCCTCGGTCTTGAACGAAGTTTTGCCCTGCTCTATAAGCCAGTCCACCATCTGCATAAACTGGTCGCGGCCCGCCTTGCTGGGCTTTGACGGGTCGACACTCTGTTTAGGCCCTATAACCAGCGCCATGGTGTCGGTTCCGTTTCGGCCGCCGTGGTCCAGCCCCCATTCGTAAATGCTTGACGGAGTGGTCTTTACATTCTGATACAGCGTGCTTTCCTCGTCGGCATTAAGTTCTGCGGCATAAGTGCCGTTGGTAGGGATCAATTTTACGCCTGGTATATAGGTTCCCGTATTGCTTTTAAACAGCTCGATTTTGCCCTGAAAAGCCGTCGTGTTCCATGAGGGAACCTTGCTTTGGTCAATCTGAGAATAATTCGATGTAAAGGACTGTTTCTCCTCAAAACTGCCGTTAAGCAGTTTTTTGCTCTCAGAGGCGCCCTCGTCCGTGGCCGCATATGCAATGCCCGCACAGGCCAACGCTGTCAGGCAGACTGCTGCAGCAACCGCGCACAGGCTTTTATACACCCTTGCGGCATGCTTTTTATTCACACGCTTCATATGCAACCACCCCTTTCTGATTATCTGTTTTCGCCGACTTGTTAAAAGCCGATTTTTAACCTTTGCATAAAAATCCGACCGCAAAATACACGCAATTCTGCGTATGAAATTGCAGCCGGTCGATCGTGCGATAGGGTCGTTTAGATGCCATGGCTTTGTGTCTCAGCCTTTCGGCTGATTTGCCAACTTATCCAATCGCGCCCATTATATCAAATGAAAATGAATTTATCAATTGATTATTTACACTAAAATTTCAATTCTATCGCGGCATTATTATAGCATTATTACAAATGATAATCCGGTGCATTTTGGCGATACCGCTCGCTCTTATTGTGATACATTTTTTCATCCGCCTTTTTCAAAAGTTCCTCGCGGGAAAAGGCAGGGTAATCGGCAGACAGAGCATAACTGAACGCAAAATAGATTTCCGGTTTTTCTCCCGATAGGTTGTGCGCCTCGGCCGCCGCAGAAATTTTTAAAATACAGCCATCCATCTTATCACGGTCGGCATCGAGGACCAAGACGGTAAACTCATCGCCTCCCCGGCGGAAAATCACGCAGTCGCTGGGGAGAGCGGTGATGAGAATATCGGCAAAATCGGAAATCGGGTCGGGAATTTGCCGTAAGAAAAGGCGTTTTGGCTGTTTTAACAAAATTTCAGCCCTATTTTTGTGAAAATTATAAGCGCCAAACTTATTGACAAATCGGTGATAAATATTATAATAAAATTAGCAGTGGTATAATCGTTTGGGCGTAACATCGGAGCGGCGCCGGCTCAGGCCTTGTCGGAGCAAGGACTGTTGCCCGCCGGGTGCTTATCCGATTTTATCTCCGGTCGTTATCACACATTTATTGCTACAATTTTTTAGGAGGTTTTTCAATTGTTCAAGTCAAAGTTTAAAAGTTTGCTTGCAGTTGTGCTCGTTCTGGGCGTTATGGCTACTATGCTGTCATTCGCGCTCACCGCTAACGCCGCCACAACTGTAACCACATGGA
>JAQXHB010000108.1 GCA_029007015.1 Bacillota bacterium
ATGCGCATAAGCATACGCGGCAGACGCGCCATAAACCTCATGGGGATATATAGCATCGACGCGTAACCGATAAACTGCGTCAGCGTGCCGGGAGTCATGCGGCCGCCCAGCACATCTACACCGCCGAAGTAATTGACAAATGTGATACCCAGTCCCATCGCCAGCGACAAAACGGGGAAAAAGTACGCCCAGAACCGCTCGTTGCGCGACTGGGTGCGCGCCAGCCTATCGCTGAGGTTCCGAAACCGCTCGCTCTCAAACCGCTCGCGGCCGTAACTCTTCACCACCCGTATGCCCGAAATGACATCCTGCAAACGGCTCTTTATGCGGTCGTTTCTGCGCCACTGCGAGCGGAAAAGGCGAAAAATTTTCTTATGAAACAGGCGCGGCAGGATGACTGCCATGGGGCAAAAGGCGACTGTGAGCAGTGCCAGCCGCCAGTTGATGCAGAACATCAGCACGGCGGCGCCGAGCATGGTCAGCAAGTTTGACACGGCATCGCCAAAGGCATTTTTCATAAATTCGCTTATGTTGGCGGTATCCTGCTGAACGCGGTTCATCAGTTCACCCGGCTTGCGGCGGCCGACGGCGGCCATAGGCAGTTGCTGAATACGCTCAAACACCTGCGCGCGCAAATCACTGCTGATACGGGCGCCCAGCCGTGCACAAAGCACATTCTTTGTGTATGTTGCTGTCATTATAACCGCGCTGAGTGCCAGCATGGTAAGTGCAAATGTGACCACGGCCGCCATGCCGCCCGATTCGGGGCGCAGAACATTGTCGATAAAATCGCGCTGAACGGCCTGAATGTAGAGTTGTGCCGCCGAAACAATCAGCATTATAGCCGACACCAGTATCAGTTTGAGTGCGTACGGGCGGCAGAGCGCAGCAAATTTGCGCATACTGCTGCCGCGGCCGTCGCAGTGGGGACAAAGGTTGGCCGTCTGCATTGCGTGACCGCAGCGAGGGCAGTAACTCTCGTGCTCACGGCTCTCAACCCGCTCGCCGCCCGATATAATCTCGTCGATGCCTGCGGTGACATAACTGAGCCTGACGATATTGCCGGCCGAAACGCGCGATATCATCACGCGCTGAGCGTCGCACTCAGCCGTCAGCAGTCCGCAGCCGTTCATTGGTTCGCACTTAAAGGCGCTGTACCGCCCGTATGGGTAGGACTGACAACTCTCGCCAATGACCGCCGCCCGACGGTCGGTGGCCACAATGTAGCCGCCGTCGATATCGGCCGGAATACAGTATTCAATTTTCTCGCCGTCCGCAAGGGCCAAAAGGCGCTCTTTCTCCGGCGGCAATGCAAAATTGAGCAGCATGGTGGTTACCTCTTAAATATAAACATCGATTTTCTTTTGTTCAGCGGCACTCAGGCGCGAAAAGTCAGGCAATTCAAAGCGGTTGCCGCTGACATCGGTAAATATAATTCTGTTCTCACTCAGGTGCGCCACCGCGTCGCCGCCGTTGCGAATGGAAAATTTTACGCGGCCGCAGTCGGTTTCAACATCAAAATTGGCAAAGCCGTACTTGGCCTTGACCGAGTGAACGGCCGTTATCTTGGGTGTGAAGTAGCGCAGACGCATCTGCCCGTCAATGAGGCTCACCGTCTCTGCGTCCCAGTCACTCAGCCGCTCGATGATGCCGATTTCGCGTCCGCGCTCGTCCCATTCACGCACCGATATGTAGCAATCGGGGTCGGTAAATGGGAACATGCGTATGAGGGCCACGCGGTCGTAGTGCTCGCCGCCGTGGTCGAGCGACACAAATCCCCCTGGCGTTGCCGCGAACAGAGCGTTTTCAGCGGTCAGCAGATGCACCGTGGTCATCTCGTCGGCGCGCCGCTCCATTTCCTGCGCGGCGGCCATATGTTCAACTCGCTCACTCATCAACCATCTATTCCTTTCATCAACAATGTCTGCCGCTGTATTTCGGCCAAGCGGTAAAAGGCCCCGTGACGCTCCATCAGTTCGGCGTGGGTGCCGCGCTCGACTATGCGCCCGTTTTCGAGCACTATCAGGCTGTCGGCACTGCGCAATGTGGACAGTCGGTGGGCAATGGATATGGTCGTGCGGCCCTGTATAAGGCGGTCAAGTGACCGCTGAATGGCCAGTTCGGTCTGTGTGTCGACCGACGCCGTTGCCTCGTCCAAAATGAGTATGCGCGGATCGGTCAGAACGGCGCGCGCAATGCTCAGCCGCTGGCGCTCGCCGCCCGACAGTTCTCTGCCCGATGTGCCAATCAGCGTGTCGTAGCCGTCGGGCAGTTTGCAGATAAAGTCGTGCGCTCCGGCGGTGACAGCCGCTCTGACTATCTCGTCGCGGGTGGCGTCCGGCTTGGCGTATGCGATATTCTCGGCCACAGTGCCCATGAAAATATATGTCTCCTGCGACACCATTGCAACCAGTCCTCGCAAGGTGTCGAAGGACATGTCCTTTATGTTTATCCCGTCGATGAGAATTTCGCCCTCATCGGGGTCATACAGTCTGGATATGAGATTGACCAGCGTCGATTTGCCGGCGCCCGATCGGCCGACAATGCCGAGCATCTGCCCTGACGGCACATCAAATGATATTTCATCGAGCACCGGTTCGCCGCGGGTGTAGGAAAACCGCACCGAGCGCAGGCTGATGTCACCGCGCAAATTTTGCGGTGTGATAGGTCGCTCCGACTCTGTCAAATCGCTTTTGGCGTCGATTATCTCAAAAATTCGCTGTGCGCTGTTCATACAGCGCGCCCACTGCTGCATCAGCCGGGCGATGTCATTCATCGGGCCGGCTATCAGCCCGACATACATCGAAATTGAAATGAGGTCACTGTAACCGATGTCGGCCAATGCCGACAGTATAAGAAAGGCTCCTACGCTGTAAATTATCGCGTTGCCCATTGAGCCGAGCAGTTCAAACACCGCGCTCATGCGGCTTTCGGCCGTGATAATATCGACCTCGGCGCGGCGCAAATTGTCATTGTCGCGGCCGAATCGCTCACTCTCGCTCTGCTCCCGCCCAAACGCCTTTATCACGCGTGCGCCGGTTAGATTGTCGTTGACATGCGAGTTCATGGTGCGCTCTGCTCTGTGCCTGCGCGAGTGCATGACTGACAGGCGCGGCATGACGATGCGCGACACCGCCATCACCAGCGGCAAAAGCACCAGCATGACAGCGGCTATCTGCCAGTCAATATACATCAGCATGACCGCGCCGCCGACAACGGTTATGCCGTCGATTAAGACGGTGGGCAGATTGTCGATAAACAGCGTGGATATCTGGTCGGCATCGCTGAGCAC
>JAQXHB010000109.1 GCA_029007015.1 Bacillota bacterium
AGGCGGAATATACGAAAACAGCCTGACCGAAGCCAGTTTCGGACAGGCTGTTTTATGGTTGCTTTTGTTTAATATCCCAACTTTTCGTCCAACAGAATTACCTTGATACGGCCGGGTTTGCGCTGGTGCGACATGACAACATAATTACAGCAAATGCGGTCGGCGCAACTGCAGTGGGCACACTCGCCGGTCATGGCGCAGGGGGTGTTCGTGTGCAGACGGGCGGCATTCATGGGCGCCGCCATGCGCTCGATGCGCTTGACAGCGTGACTGATATCGGGCACGATTTTGTTGGCGCCGGCAATGACGATTACGCTCGCCGGCCCGTAAATCATGGCCGAGACACGGTTGCCGCGGCCGTCGACATTGTATAATTCGCCCTGCTCGGTGACGGCGTTGGTGCTGCACACAAATACATCGGCCGTCATCGACTTGCGCATACATTCGTCGATATCGTCACTGCGGTCGCGGTCATAAAAGCAGATGTCGCGCTGGCGCAGCCAATCAAACACGCCGCACTCATCGAGGGTGACAGAGCCGCCGTGACCGACAGTGCAGCCGTCGGGAATAAGTTCGCTGAGGATGCAGAACAGTTGCTCTCTGTCGCTGGCAAAATAGGCCGACATGTTGTTTTTCTCAAGCCGTTCAATAACTTTGTTTATGTTGCTGGTAGACATAGGCAACGCCCCTTTTTATATTTATTGCGGCAGGTACCGCTTATATTTTCATTATACATGCAAAAAATAATCAGGTCAATAGCCGGTTAACTTTAAATAGCGATTGCTATTTTTATAAACATTTGGTATAATATATGATTGGAAGATTACATATATTTTGCATTTGATTTAAGAAAAAATATTTTAAAGGGGAGAACAGTATGGATTACAGAGTAGAAAAGTTTTTTAACCGCATAAGGAACGAAAAAATTGCATTTTGCGGCATAGGTATCAGTAATTTGCCGTTGGTATATAAATTTATTGAAAAGGGCGCCAAGGTGTACGCGTGCGACCGACGCGAGCGCTCGCAACTGCGCGAGGGTTTGGCCGATGAACTTGAGGCGGCCGGAGCAACTCTGGTGCTTGGAAACGATTATCTGAAAAATCTGGATGTCGATGTCATATTCCGCACGCCGGGCATGAACTTCAACCTGCCCGAACTGGCTGAGGCCAGACGCCGCGGCATTGCGGTCACCAGCGAGATGGAGGTTTTCTTTGACCTGTGCCCGTGCAAACTGATAGCTGTGACCGGCTCCGACGGCAAAACGACCACGACGACTGTTATAGCCAAAATGCTGGAGATGCAGGGCAAAAAGGTGCATCTCGGCGGCAATATCGGTCGCCCGCTATTGCCCATAATCGACCAGATTGACAGTGATGACTATGCGGTTGTCGAACTGTCGAGTTTCCAACTCATTTCGATGAGAAAGAGTCCCGATATTGCGGTTGTGACCAATGTTGCACCCAATCATTTGGATGTTCACAAGGACATGCAGGAGTATATCGACTCCAAGCGAAACATCATCCTCCACCAAAACGCCTTTTCGCGTACGGTGCTTAACGCCGATAACGCCATTACCAACGCTATGGAGGCCGATACGCGCGGCCAAACGGTCAAATTCAGTTACAACGGGACTGTTGATAACGGCGCATATCTCGGCAAAGATGAGAACATTTATATGGCCGACCGCGACGGCGTGCATCGCGTTATGAACAAGCATGATATTCGCGTGCTTGGTGAGCACAATGTTGAAAACTTCCTTGCCGCTATATCGGCGGTGTGGGGCATAGTCAGCCCTGAAAATATCGTTAAAACGGCACGCGAGTTTACCGGTGTTGAACACCGTATCGAATTTGTCCGCGAGAAAGACGGCGTAAAGTATTACAACGATTCCATTGCCACCAGCCCGACGCGTACCATTGCGGGGCTGAAGGTGTTTGACCGCAAGGTGATACTGCTCGCCGGCGGCTATGATAAGCATGTTCCGTTTGAGCCGCTGGCGCCGTATGCCGTTGAAAAGGTTAAGACGCTTTTGCTGTGCGGCCCGACCGCAGACAAGATTGAGGCGGCCATCACTGCGGACCCCGGCTTTGCTGACTGCGGCATGCGCATTGTGCGCACAAGCGGGCTGGAGGAATCGGTCAAACTGGCGCATGAGATGGCGCATGACGGCGATATTGTTACGCTTAGTCCGGCTTGTGCCAGTTTTGATGCTTATCCCAATTTTGAGGAGCGCGGCAAGCACTTTAAGCAACTTGTAAATGCGCTGTGAGGTAGTGTTATAATTGATTGATACAAAGAAACTGTTGTTTGATTTGTCAAATGCCAGCGGCGTGACGGGACTTGACGGAGCCGTAAGTGTTGCTGAGGGTGCCCTTACCGGCCTCGGCCTGGCGACCGAGCGCGACCAAATGGGCGGACTGACTGCCGTCATCAAGGGCGGCAAAAAGCGCATCATGCTCGATGCACACATTGATGAGGTCGGTATGATAGTGACGGCTATTGACGGAGATTTTCTGCGCGTTGCGGCTGTCGGCGGCCTTGATGAGCGGCTGATTGTGGCGCAGGAAGTTACTGTGCATGGGCAAAAGGATATTTTCGGCGTGTTTACCAGCCAGCCGCCGCATGTCAAGGGCGAGAGCAGTGATGCCGTTAAACTGGCCGACATAGCCATTGACACCGGATACAGCCACGATGAGTTGTGCCGTTTGGTGCAACTCGGTGACAGAGTATCGTTCAGGACAAGTGCCGCCGAAATGCTCGACGGTCGCTTTTGCGGTAAGTCGCTTGACAACCGCGCCGGCTGTGCCGCTGTGATTGCGGCGGCTGAGTCGATACTGCAAGCGGCAGAACATCCAACTGTTATCATCTCGCTGTCGGCGCAGGAGGAACTTGGACTGCGCGGTGCGCGCACGACCGCATTTGCGGTATCTCCTGATGAAGCAGTGGTCGTTGATGTCAGTTTCGGTGATATGGAGGGGTTAAAGCCCACCGAATGCGGCAAACTGGGTCACGGGCCGATGATCGGCATATCGCCTTCATTGCATCGCGGTGTCACCGACGCACTAATAAACGCAGCCAAATGCGGCGGCATTGCATATCAGAACGAGGTCATGGGCGGTGCAACCTCCACAAACGCCGATGTTATCGGCATCAGCGGCAGTGGCGTCAGGTGCGGCCTAATCAGCATACCGCTTCGCAATATGCATACACCGGTCGAGGTTATTGACATTGGAGATGTGACTGCGGCCGGCCGATTGCTGACGCAGTATGTTCTGAGCGGAGGTGCTGAGAGTGACTGATTTGATTTGCCGGTTGTGCTCGGTACCGGCAGTGTCCGGAAATGAGCAAGGTCTGGCTCAGCAGATTGCTGATATGATAAAGCCTCATTGCGAAAGTGTTCACATTGACTCTCTGGGCAATGTTATCGCCTTTAAGCGCGGCGCAAAGCCCGCCGTCAAGAAGGTGCTTATTGACGCCCACATGGACGAAGTGGGGCTGATTGTGACAGGAATTAACCATGATGGCAGTTTGAACTTTGCTACAGTCGGCGGCATTAACTGCGAGGTACTGCTGGCGCGGCGCGTGCGTGTAAACGGCCACGCCGGAGTTATTCAGTCAAAGCCGATACACCTCTTGTCGGCCGATGAACGCAAGAAAATGCCAAAGAAAGAGTCGCTGACCATCGACATTGGAGCAAGGGACAAGGAGAGCGCCGAGCGCGCCGTCAGCCTTGGCGACACAGTTTGTTTTGAGAGTGGTTTTGTGCGTTTCGGCAACCGACGCATTAAGGCGCGCGCCATCGATGACCGCGCGGGATGTGCAATACTCATTGACATGATAATCGGTGAGATACCCTATGATATGTACTTTTCATTTACGGTGCAGGAGGAAATCGGACTGCGCGGTGCCCGCACAGCGGCTTTTGCCGTTGAGCCCGATTACGCAATTGCCGTAGAGTCGACCACTGCAGTCGACATTGCCGGCGTGGACGAGGCAAAGCAAGTGTGCAATCTCGGCGGCGGTGCGGTGGTGTCATTTATGGACGGCTCGACAATGTACAATAAACAACTTTACGACGCCGTAAGGTCATTGGCCGACAGCCGCGGCATCAAGTGGCAGCCAAAGCGCGGCAATTTCGGCGGCAACAACGCCGGTGCCATACACCAGTCGCGCGGCGGTGTTATGACAATGTCTGTATCGGTGCCGTGCCGATATCTTCACTCGGCGGCGTGCGTTATTGACGAGGATGATGTCATATCGTCTCGCCGTTTGGTAGCGGCGCTGGCAGAATGTATGGCTGACGGAAATATATGATTAAACTGGTAAACAGCGATACTCTGCTCAAAGCGGAGCACCGCGGCGCCGTAGCGACCCGTTTGCGCTCGACTGCCGGCGCATACGGCAACGACAGAAGAATTATGCTGTGCTGGCTTCAGTACAGCGGTGACGGTGCGGTCACAGCGTCGCTCGGCTGTCTGGACGGTGATATGACTGTCTGCTGCTGTGACGGCGCCGACCGTGACGAGATAGGGCAGTTTGTCAGCGTTATTCATCCGCGCTCGGTTACAAGTAATGAACCGATAATTTCCGGCCAATGTGGGTTCGATGTATATGGGCGCGATGTTTGCGGCGGCAATGCGGCAGGTGATTTTCCCGATTTCAGGCGTTGTTATGATATTTTCACAGAGCATTTCGATATGCCGCCGTTTGATGAATGGTATGTTGATATGTCCCACCGAACCCGTCACGGATACAGCGTGTGTATCACAAACGGTGACGGCGCCGTGTGTGCCCATCACGACGGCAGTGCGGCTCTCATTTGCGGCATCGCGTCATCGGTCGGTGGAGAGGGGTGCGGGCGCCGCTTGCTCGACGCAGTCATCGGCCGCCTGCCGCACGGCGTTGGGCGCATTAGTGCTGTCGTCAGCGACGATGGGCCGCGCGGTTTTTATGAAAAGTGTGGTTTTTTGCCCGATGGCAAAGTGTTTATTGCAATTTTTTAAGGTGCTCGACAACGCGTCAAGCACCTTAATTGCTACCTTATCATGAGTAACTGTCCGGGGAAAATAACATTTGGATTGTCGATTTCGTTTAGTTTCAGCAACTCATCGGTTGTTGTGAAGAACTTGTTTGCGATGCTCCACAGCGAGTCACCGCGCCGTACAACATACCAGTACGGCGCCGCCGCAGTGGGTATGAGCAAAACTTGACCGACGGTCAGATCATTGGCATTTGACAAATTGTTTTCGCGCAGTATGCTTTCCAGCGGAACGCTGTATTGGCGGCTGATTTCCCACAGAGTGTCGCCCGGTTGAACGGTATATGTGGTGTGCATTGTCACCCCTCCTTGTTGTGATGGCACTCAAAGCATTATATGCGCCGACGGTGTATGTTGCCAATTATGTCGGCTGTATTTGGGGTGATTATATTGAATATCGATGTAAATAGCGATATTTGGCAGTATTTGGCCGGTGCAGATAAGCCCATTGTGCTGTACGGAATGGGCAACGGCGCCGATAAGATAATCGACAGGCTGGGCAGTTTGGGCATCGGTGTGGCCGGTGTCTTTGCCAGCGATGAGTTTGTGCGCCATCAGCAGTTCCGAGGATTTACCGTCTGCTCATATGCCGACGCAAAACGCACATTCGGTGATATGATAGTGCTCGTGGCATTCGGTACATTCCGCAGCGATGTTATCGAAAACATACGGCGCATCGGAGCCGAGCAGGAGTTGTATGCGCCCGATGTGCCGGCGTACGGAAGTGAATATTTCACATTATCATACTACCGTGAAAATGAACTTCGGTTTGAGCGGCTGTATGATAGGCTGGCTGACGAACAGTCAAAAAATGTTCTGCGCCACACGGTTTTATACAAACTGACCGGCAAAATCGAGCATCTATTTGCGTGCGAGAGTACATATGATGAGGCAAACCGTAATGTCCTTTTGCTCGGAAATGATGAACTGTATTTGGATATCGGCGCTTATAACGGCGATACTGTTTTGCAGTTTGCAGATGCTGTGGACAGTTACAGAGGCGTAATTGCCGTCGAGCCTGACAGAAAAACATATCGCAAGTTGGCGCTGAACACCGACGGCATGCGCGATGTGCAGATTATAAATGCCGCAGTCGGTGACAGGGTGGGCGAGATTCGGTTTTCATCGAGGGGCGGGCGCAATTCGTCGGTAGGAGAGGGCGAAACGGTCGCATCCGTGACAGTTGACAGCATATGCGACGGGCGAGATGTGACCTACATCAAAATTGATGTTGAGGGCGAAGAGGCGGCTGTAATAAGCGGCGCGACAAAAACGATTGCCGATAAACACCCCAAAATGCTTGTTTCCGCATATCACCGCAGCGGCGATATTGTCGACCTTTTTGAGCAAATAACAAATATACACGCCGACTATGATGTTTACATGCGCCATTACAGGTATATCCCGTGCTGGGATACAAATTTGTACTTTGTCCCGCGGTGTGTGAAATAATTGCCCCTGTGCCTGATTTTGCAAGATGTATATTAAACTTGTTATGCCTTGACAACAACTTTTGTTTGTACTAAAATAAATAATATACAAGACATGTTCCATCCGTGCCGGTGCAAACGCTTATCTCAAGCGTCAGTACACTGTGGTTGCGGTTATTTTTGCATGTATGTTCGTGATTCTTTGTGTAATGGCCGGATTTGGTCTGCTGACATGGTTTGTTCCGTTTGCATTTGTAATGGGCGGCGCCGATGTTATCGAGGTCGCCGAAAATCCGAATCGGACGGTAATTAAAAGGAGGAAACTTTTTTTAAATGAAAGCGGTAATATTTAAAACCTGCGAAGCGTTGGGCTTTAAGCTTGAGCGTATTGGTGAATTTCCCTTTGAAAGGCGAAATACCGACGTTGTGGAGGAATATGATAAGTCTTTGGACATTGAACAGCAGCTTATTAACATTCACCCCGATATTGAATACCACACCTTTTATGGCTTCGGCGGAGCCTTTACCGAAACTGCGGCGATAAGCTGGAGCAAGCTGCCAAAGGAAAAAAGAGAAGAGTTTATCACGGCGTATTTCGACCCTGAAAAGGGAATAGGCTATACCGCGGGAAGACTGCATATAAACAGTTGTGATTTTTCTGCGGACAGCTACACATATGTTAAAGAGGGGGATATTACCCTTGACAGCTTTGATATTTCCCACGATACAAGGGCGATAATTCCTATGGTTAAGGCGGCGGGGGAGGTTACAAAACTTTGGCTTTTTGCCTCCCCGTGGAGTCCGCCCGTGTATATGAAAAACACAGATAAAATTCAGGGCGGGCATTTGAAACGCGAATTTTATCCCCTGTGGGCGGATTATATAAGACGGTATATATCAGCATATGAGGAGCAGGGCATAAAAATAAGCGCGGTCACCGTTCAGAACGAGCCGCGCCACCACCAGCAATGGGAATCCTGCCTTTACACTCCGTCTGAGGAAAGCGAGTACATAGGCTATCTTGCGGAGGCACTTAAGGGCCTTGATGTAAAAATAATCTGCTACGACCATTGCAGGGAGCGGCTTGTTGAGCGCGCAGGGGCGATTTTCGGCGGAAAAAACGGCGCTCTTTGTGACGGGATAGCAAATCATTGGTATTCGGGCGACCATTTCGGGGAAATCCGCGCGGTAAGTCAGCTTTGGGGCGATAAGCTTCAAATTGCAAGCGAATCCTGCTGCTTTGATAAGCAAAAGGGTATCAAGACCGAAAATATATGGCACTTTGCGGAGAAATACGCCCACGATATAAGCGGAGCTGTAAGCGCGGGGATTAATTATTACTGTGACTGGAATCTTACAACCGACGAAAATAACGGTCCCACACATTTCAGGGAGGGGCGGAACATTGTTGATGTTCCGATTTACTGTGATACAGCTACGGGCGAGCTTGTCTATCAGCCGTCATATTACTATATAGGTCATTACAGCAAATTTATCCGCCCGGGGGCTAAGTGCGTTGCAAACAGCTGTTATACCGACAGGCTTGAGGTATGCTCCTTTAAAAATGCCGACGGCTCGTTTGTATGCGTTGTGCTTAACAGGACTGAGGACGACCTGCCCTTTATTTTAAGAATTGGCGACGATGTTTTAAGTCTTAAAGCCGAGAGCCATTCGGTGCAGAGCATAATTATAAACGATTAACGGAGACCGGTATATATAAGATTCAAAATTTGGTCGGCTGTTTCTATACCGTTGTAGTGATAAAGGAAAATTTTTAGCCCTGCTTTTCCTTTGTTAATGCGCCTTTCGGCGTTTTGCTCAGGGCTAATACAAGACCTGATAAGGAGTGATAAAGGTTTGGATAACTATTTGGTAATATTTACCTTTGTCGGAGCCGTTGTTGCGTTGGTTTATGCACTTCTAACTGCAAAGAGGGTACTGAAATTTGACGAGGGAACCGATTTGATGAAAAAAATTTCGGCTTCCATCCGTGCCGGTGCAAACGCTTATCTCAAGCGTCAGTACACTGTGGTTGCGTTTTTCTTTGCATGTATGTTCGTGATTCTTTGTGTAATGGCCGGATTTGGTCTGCTGACATGGTTTGTTCCATTTGCATTTGTAACGGGCGGCTTTTTCTCGGCATTATCGGGTTTTGTCGGTATGAAAATCGCTACTGCGGCCAACAGCCGCACGGCCAATGCCTGCCGCTCCGGACTCAACCGCGGACTGCGCGTGGCATTTTCCGCCGGCTCGGTCATGGGCTTTACTGTGGTAGGCCTCGGCTTGCTTGATATTTCGATTTGGTTTGCATTGCTCAAATTTGTGTTTAAGTGTGATCCGACTCAGATAACCAGCGCTATGCTGACCTTCGGCATGGGTGCGTCATCGATGGCTCTGTTTGCCCGCGTCGGCGGCGGCGTGTTCACCAAGGCGGCCGATGTCGGCGCCGACCTGGTTGGTAAAGTTGAGGCCGGCATCCCCGAGGATGACCCCCGCAATCCGGCTGTTATTGCCGATAATGTCGGTGACAATGTCGGTGATGTTGCCGGTATGGGCGCTGATTTGTATGAGTCATATGTCAGTTCTATCATTTCGGCTTCTGCTTTGGGCGTGGCCGCATTTGGCGCGGCTGACGGGTTTAAGGCGATGGCTGTTCCCATGCTTTTGGCCGCCATCGGTATTGTTTGCTCCATAATCGGCACAGTATTTGTCAGAACAAAGGAGGGCGCCGATCAAAAGGCACTGCTCAGTTCTCTCAGCCGCGGCACCAATTTCAGCGCCATCGTTATCGCTGTTGCGGCTTTTCCGCTTGTTCATTTCACCTTTGGCGGTCAGCATAACGGACTGTATGTCGCCATTATGGCCGGACTTGTAGCCGGTGTGCTTATCGGTCAGTCGACCGAGTTGTTCACTTCGGCCTCCTACCGCCCAACCAAGAAGTTGGCTGGCAACAGTGAGACTGGTTCGGCAACAATAATTATCGGCGGTCTGTCACTCGGTATGCTGTCGACCATACTGCCCATTATAATTGTATCTGTTTGCGTGCTTGTGGCCTATTTCGCTTCCGGCGGCAGTGCTGACAGTTCATTTGGTCTGTACGGCATTGCTCTGGCCGCAGTTGGCATGCTGTCAACGCTCGGCATCACTTTGGCTACCGACGCATACGGCCCTGTGGCTGATAATGCCGGCGGCATTGCAGAAATGGCCGGACTGGAGCCGGAGGTGCGCGAGCGCACCGACGCACTTGATTCGCTTGGCAACACCACAGCCGCTACCGGCAAGGGCTTTGCAATCGGCTCTGCCGCTTTGACTGCGTTGGCACTGATGGCGTCATATATTTCAAAGGTCAAGGAAGTCGGCGGTGATACTGTCAACATATCTTTTGATTTGATGAATCCTACTGTACTTATCGGCGTGTTTATCGGCGCTTGCCTGCCGTTTGTGTTTGCCGCACTGACCATGCAATCGGTCGGCAAGGCTGCGCAATCGATAGTTGTTGAGGTGCGCCGTCAGTTCCGCGAGATTGTCGGACTGATGGAGGGCAAGACCGACCCCGACTATGCCAAATGCGTTGACCTATGCACGCGCGCCAGTTTGCGTGAAATGATTATGCCGACCATTGTCGCTGTTGTATCGCCCATCGCAGTCGGTTTGATACTCGGCTACCACGGTGTTGTCGGTATGCTCGCCGGCGCAACTGCCAGCGGCTTTTTGATGGCTGTGTTCATGTCCAACTCCGGAGGCGCTTGGGACAATGCTAAGAAGTACATTGAATCGGGCGAGCACGGCGGAAAGGGCAGTGAACAGCACAAGGCGGCCGTTGTCGGTGATACCGTTGGTGACCCCTTAAAGGACACCTCCGGTCCCGCTATCAACATTCTCATTAAACTGCTGAGCATGGTGTCCATCGTATTTGCCGCTCTGGTCGTAAACTTCCACCTGCTGTAAACTAAAATTCAATTGCGCAGAGCGCAGTGACGCAAAATGCCTCGGATATTCAGGTGCCCGAGGCATTCAATATGGGATAAAATTCATGATAAGCCACGGGAGAGAAACTGTGGCTTTATTTTTTTGTCGCCCTCAATATGACAAAATAAGTGTCGCCGCCGTGATAATATTGTATATGGGTGATGAAATTGACCGTTTACGCAGACGTTTTGATGCTCACAAATCTTTACATAAACTTTCTGTTACTCCGCATAACTTCTCGGCTGACATCGGTCAAACTCGGCTTTTGGCGAACCATGCTGGGAGCGGCAGTGGGCAGTGTCTTTTCACTGTATATTTTACTGCCGGAGATACACTTTCTGCTGACCGCCGCTGTGCGCGCGGTAATGGCGGCGGTGATAGTCTTTGCGTCTTTCGGCCGCCGTAGGCTGAAGGTGTTTCTGCGCCTGTTTGCGGCAATGTTTTTGTCGGCGTTTGGATTTGCTGGAGCCATGTTTGGAGTGTGGACGGCGTTCAAACCAAGAGGTATGCTGATAAACAATTCGGTGGTCTATTTTAACATATCACCGCTGATTCTGATAGTCACGAGCGCGGCGTGCTATTTGATAACACTGGCAATAACTGCGCTGGCGCGCCGTACATTGGCGCCGCCGCCACCCACCTGCAAGGTAAATATTGACTACGGAGTACGCAGTGTCATCACCGATGCACTCATCGACACCGGCAACGAATTGCGCGACTCGTTTACCGACACACCTGTCATCGTTGTTGATGAGCGTGTGGCCGATACACTGCTGCCGTGTCAGGTGGCGCACAGTATGGCAACAATGGGCGCGCCGCCCGAACAGCCGGTCAGGGGATACCGGCTCATTCCGTACAGCGTGGTTGGCTCAAACGGGCTGATGCCGGTGTTCAGACCTGACCGCGTGAGAGTTACCTATGACAATAATGAGCGTGAAGTGTCGGCACTGATAGGCATATCGTCTAACCGGCTGGACGGCTCATTTGGTGCGATAGTCGGGCACAGTATTTTGGATGAATGATAGGGGAGTTTAGAGTTGATAAAGTGGTTAATAAATCTAATTAGG
>JAQXHB010000110.1 GCA_029007015.1 Bacillota bacterium
TCCACCAACCGATGACTGCACATCACTGCTGACCAACCCGCCCGATGAACTGCTGTCGGCTGAAGTGGTACTGGCGGAGAAAATGCGCCGATTATCCAGGAACAAAAAGACATTGATACACACGCTGATTAGCAGCAGTGCTGAAATAACGGTATTGACAATCCGACCTCTCATAAAAGCGCTACCTCCTGACAATACGGCGGGCAATGAATGACACAGCCCAAAAGATTATAAATACGCACAGGTTTGTAAGCACAATAGCCGCGCCGGTCGGGATAGAAAGAATAAACGACACAAGCATACCGGCCACAACGCAAACGGCCGCGACGATGACCGAGCATATTTCCACACTGCGGTAACTGCGACAAACACGCATAGCCGTCAGCGGCGGGAAAATTATCAGACTCGATATGAGCAGAGCACCTATCATGCGCATGCCGATAACGATTGTAACTGCGGTCAGCACGGCTATTATCATGTTGTAAAGTCCGCTTCTGTTGCCGGTTGCAGTAGCAAACTTTTCATCAAATGTTATAGCGAAGATTCGATTGTGCATTATAATATACAGCATGATGACCACGGCGGCCAAAACTATGCTTATAATAACATCACCCTTGGTCAGAGTCAATATACTGCTGCCGAACATATAGTCGGAAATGTCAACATTCATGCCGCCACCGAGGCTGATGACGATGACGCCTATTGCCAACGCACTGCTTGAAATAAGAGCGATAGCCGCGTCGCCGCCAATGCCACGCTCGCTGATTCGCAAAAGAAAAATCGCGGCAATTATAACTGTGGGGATGCTGAGCGCGAGCGGGGCCACGCCAACGGTCATTGCTACAGCCATCACACCGAAGCCGACATGGGACAGCCCGTCTCCTATCATTGAGTAGCGCTTGAGTACCAGACTGACGCCGAGCAGTGCCGCGCACAGTGCCACAGCAATGCCGCCGATGAGGGCATATACGGTAAATGAGGTTGAAAAGAGCATTTTAAGCAGTTCAGCAGTGTTCATCCTTATGCTCCTCTCCCATCATACATTTGCACAAATCGGTTTTCATGTAATCGGCAACACTGCCGCAAAACTCCATGCGACGGTTCATGTGAATGACCCTATTCGCCTGATTAACGGCGCCGTGAATATCATGTGACACCATCAGGATAGTCATACCGCGCTCGGTATTGAGCCGTTTGATGATAGAATAGAGTTGTGCCGTAACAACGGGGTCAAGACTGGCCATCGGCTCATCAAGCACCAGCAGACGCTCGCCGGCGCACAGCGCACGCGCCATCAGCACGCGTTGCTGCTGACCGCCGGAAAGGTCGCGGTAACTTAATTTTGCAATGTCGCTTATCCCGAGCAGTTGCATATTTTCGGCCGCAATCTGCCTGTCCTTGCGCGAGTAAAACGGCTTGAGGCCGCAACTCGACAGCCTGCCGGACATAACCACCTCGTGCACAGCGGCCGGAAAGTCGCGCTGTACCGGAGTTTGTTGGGGCAGATAGCCGATTTGTTTGCGTGTAATGCCGTTAAAATTTATTTCGCCGCTGACCGGCTCAATCAAACCGAGCAGTCCCTTCATCAGGGTGCTTTTGCCCGTTCCGTTTTCTCCCACAATGCAGACATAATCGCCCTCATCGACCGAAAACGATACATCCTCTACCGCCGGTTTTCGGTCATAATCCATGCACAAATTTTTTACTTCAATCAACATTATAATAAACCCTTTTCAAGATTATCGGCATTTTGATTCATCAGGCTGATGTAAGTCACACCGGCATTAAAATCGTCAAGCGATAGATTGTGGCACGAGTGAAGCAACAGCATATCGCACCCCGTCTCGCTCACGACCGTTTTCGCTACGCGCGGCTCAACCAGTTCCTCATAATAAACGCACGGCACGCCGTCAGATTTGACCGCGTTAACAATGCGCATCATCTCCGCCGCAGACGGCTCTCCGTCTGCCGAGCAGGATGAATAGGCGGCGATATAGTCAAACCCGTACCGCTCAAACAAATAGGAAAAGGCAAATCGCCCTGCAAACAGCGCTGTGCGGCGGATTGCACACTCAGAAATGCGGCGAAACCGCGCATCCAGTTTGTCCAGTTCGGCAATATAGGCGGCGGCATTTTGCTTATAAACCTCTGCCCCCTGCGGGTCAAGTTGGCTCATTTTGTCGGCAATGGCCGACACCATTTTTTTGGCGATAATCGGGTCGGTCCAAATGTGTCCGTTATACTGATGATCACCGTGGTCATCGTGGTCATGGTCATCGTGGCTGTTTTCAATCAAATCTATTCCGTCATCCAACCGCAAAACGGCTGTGTGAGAAGTATCGATAGTGGCTATAACCGACTCAGCCCAATTCTCCATATACGGACTGACATACAAAAACAGGTCGCACTGCTGAACGGTCAGCATGTCCCCCGGCGTTGGGTCGTATGAGTGACTCTCGGTGCCCGGACGGAGCAGCATGCTCACCTCTGCTCGGTCGCCGACAATGGCGCGCGCAAAGTCATACTGAGGAAAAATGGTGCACACCACCTGCAACTTATCACTGTCGCGTTTGGCGGTGCCGCAGCAACAGAACTGCATCATAATAACCGCCGTCATCAGCAAGCAAATCAGTTTTTTCATTTTGACTCACCCCCACAGCAGTCGTCACAGCGGCCGTAAAAGACGGTCATACACCCGTCAACCCTAAATCCGTGCTTATCGGCAATATGTTGAGCCAGAGAGTCAATAGCCTCGCAGTCAATGTGCATCAGGCGCCCGCAGGAGGTGCATTTCAGGTGATAATGGCTGTGGCAGTCGCTGCTCTCGCCCACAAACTGATAGCAAGTGGCGCCGTCGGGCAGCGGATACCGCCGCACACTGCCGTCGCTGACCAGCCGGTCCAGATTGCGATAGACGGTGGTCTGGCCCACATGCAGTCGCTGTGAATAGAGGTAATTCATAATATCGTGCACTGTTACATGCTCGCCCGCACGCTCGACCAAGTAGTCGAGGATTATTCCGCGCTGTTTGGTTCTGTAATGCTTGTTTTCCATAATAATCACTCCGAATATGAATTTGAAAACCGTTTTCAAATTCGATAATAACAGTATAGCACAAATAATGCCTTTGTCAAGGCTGACTCGCTATTTTTGACTTGCAATCATACATAAACAGACCTATAATGTATTTGGTGATAATTGATGAAAACATACAGAATATATTTTATTCGCAATGGACTGACCGAGGACAACCTGACCGGCCGAGTTATCGGTCGCACCGATGTTCCGCTGATACCCGAGAGCGAGCAAATGCTGACTGCAATGGGTGAAAAGTATATCTACCCAGCGGCTGACGCCTACTTTACGGCACCGCTCACGCGCTGTCATAGGACGGTTGAGTTGTTATTTCCCGATGCGTCAATAAAGACTGTTGATGACCTGAACGAGTGCGACCTCGGCGACTTTGAGGGCAAGACGGCGGCCGAATTGGCCGATGACGACGCTTATCGCAACTGGGTGGGCGGCGATATGGATACCGCTCCTCCTAACGGCGAGAGCACTTCCGCCTTTATGCGCCGTGTTTGCAACGCCTTTAACCGCATTGTGCGACAGATGATGTCTGACGGGCTTGAGGACGCCGTCATATGCGCCACCGGCGGAGTGATATCGGCCATTTTGGCTGTTTACGGACTGCCGCAGCGCAAAATGAGCGACTGGGAGTGCCTTGGCGGCAAGGGATACTGCGCCATCATCGACCCCTCGATTTGGATGCGCGGAGGCATGTTCGAGGTCGCCGGCGAGTATCCGTTCCTACATGTTGAAGATGAGTAAAATCGGCTGTGAAGCGTGTCTGTTTTTTATTGACAGAGCACACTCTCAGTGATATAATATTAGCGGTTTTAAATGAAACATTTAACAAATTGGGAGGAACAGATATGTCAATCAAAAAATTGCTTGCCATGTGCTGTACCGGCGCAATGCTGTTAACATTTGCATCGTGCGGCGGCAGTGACAGCGGCAGTAGCGGCAGTTCAACCGCATCAAAAACGCAGTCGACTGTTTCATCGTCTACTGTTGCTGTATCGTCGGACAATGTTTCATCAGAGTATCAGGCGCCTCAGGCCGATGTCGTCGAGGCTGTCTACCGCAATTCGAGTTATAATAAGAAGGTGAAAAATTTGAAGATACTGCCGGTGGGCGATTCACTTTGCTTTGGTCAGGGCGCACTCAGCGGTTGGCGTTACGCTCTGTTTGAGGAGCTTTATTCGGCCGGCGTTACTTTTGAATTTGTCGGCCCGTTCTCATCGACCCGCGACTACCGCCTGACCAACCGTTACAACAAACATGCCGGCGTCAGCGGACGAACAATCGAGGGCGTTTTAAGCGATTTTAACAATATTTTCAACCGCGACTTTGACGCTGTCGTTTTAATGATCGGCTATAATAATAAATCAACCATCGACAGTACATACAGTACATATGACCAGTTGATAAATAAGATTTATCAAAAAAATCCCAACGCTGTATTGTTTTTGTCTGCAGTCGCCCCCGACATGGGCGGTGACAAACCATTCACCAACTTCAACAAGCATATTGAGGAGTTGTGCGCTTCGCTGACCAAGTCGGGTAAAAAGGCCTACTACATGCCGATGAACAAGGGCAATTACGATGCCGGCACTTGCTACACCGACTATGTTCACTTTAACGAAACAGGCAACCGCACCATCGCCGCCAACATGGCCGATGTCATGACCGATGTTCTGCTGAAGATGAACACCGCCGATTCGTCCTACACTCTGCCTGTATCACCCACCGGCATCAAACTGGACAAAACTGCTGTTTCGCTGACCGCCGGTATCAACATAAATCAGTCGGTCACTCTGACCGCCACGGTTTCACCGAACAATGCGGCCGTTAAAAATGTCACATGGATGACCGGCAACAGCAATGTCGCTACTGTCGACGCTTACGGACGGGTGACCGCTGTCGGCCGCGGCAAGTGCACCATCACAGCCAAGACGCTCGACGGCGGCAAGGCGGCCACATGCGAGGTTACCGTCACCGAGGACACCTCCCCTGCCGCAAGCACCGTGTTCAGCGACAGTTTCAGTAGCACCTCCAACTGGACCGGTCACACAAATCACATTTCGGGCAATTCCTTCAACACAACTTGGCAGGATAACGCATCGACATTCAAAATCACCACTACCTCATCATATAACGCGACCGATAATTTCGCGCTGAGCATGAGATACTTTGTTTATTCAAACGAAGAAGCAGTTAAGAATAACAACTTTGTATCCATGTCATTTGAGAAGTTTGAGTTGCGAGTCGGCGACTGCATGAGAAGTGTAACCCTCTACTACGACGGCAAGGAGATTGGCTCATACACCGCCGCACACCCGACAGTTGAGAAACACACATTCATGCTCCGCTACAACAAGGGCGAGGTTAGCGTGCTCATGTCAGGCGAAACGATAATCACCGCCAAACAAAAGATGTCGTCGACCGACAGCACAATCACAATTGTCAACAAGGAAATCAGCCGTTCTGTAACGCTGACTCCGGTTAAACTGGTTAAATTCTAATAAGCGAAAAACAGCACTCTGTTCGCATTGAACAGAGTGCTGTTTTTTATTTAAACATATTCCACGGATAGTTTCCGTAATCAGGCTCGGCACTGAACTTCACAGTTTCACCGCCAAAGTTACACTCAACCTCATGAGACCAAAGTGCGATATCGCACTTTTCCCTGCCGCCGTACCGTCCGTCACCGACGAGCGGCATGCGGCGGTGCGAGAACTGCACACGAATTTGGTGTGAGCGCCCCGTTATAAGGCAAATTTGCACCAGCGAATAGGTTTGACCGTCACGCTCGGCTGTTGCCAACACTTCGTACATCAGGCGCGCTTCTTTCGTTCCTTTGCGCGGCCTTTTGACCACGAATGACTTGTTGGTTCGCGAATCTTTAAACAAATGGTCGCACATCTCGCCGCTGTCCAGCTCCGGCCGCCCGTGAACCACCGCCAAGTACCGCTTGCGCATGGTCCTATCAGCCACCTGCTGCGACAAATTGGCTGCCGCGGCACGGGTGCGTGCATACATCATCACACCGCCCACCGAGCGGTCGAGCCGGTGTACCGTGTAAATGTCCCCGCCGATTTGGTCGGCCAGCACAGCAGGGACACACGGCTCGGCCGACATCTCACTGAGAAGTCCGGCCGGCTTAATGCAAACAACATAATCATCGGTGACGGACAGCAATTTTAAGCCATCACACATCATATACGCCCAGAATAACGATACCGACAACTGCCAGCGCAATCATCAAATAATGGCGCCATGACAGTTTCTCGCGCAGGAAAATGCGCCCCCACACGACCGATGCCAAGCAGTAGGCCGAAATAATCGGTGCAGCCATAGCCACATGTTCCTCGTCACCGATGGCGTAGATGTAGGCAAACTGACCGGCTGTCTCAAACAGAGCACCGACATATTTCGGGCCCTCACGCCGCGGCAGATAACGCTGTTTTTTGATAAATTTGACAAATATAAAGGCCGCGATACCGCAAACAAGGAAGGTCAGTTCGTATGCTACATTGGCGACATCCTCATCCAGTGTCTCAAGCACCAGGCTGTCAGCAAAGGTGCCCAGCGCATCAAGCAGGCAGTAAAGCACCGGCAGAATTATTGCCAATGCGCTTTTTGTGTACTTGTAGTTGGAATTTTTCTGTCGAGCGATGCGCAGACTTTCGTCCTCCTTGGCCTCGACAAAACCGAGACCGATTACACCGGCGCACACAAGCGCGACAGCGATGTACTGCGGCACGGCAAGGCGACTGCCGGTGATGATGCACAACACAGCTACCAGAGCGCCTGACGAGTTGCATATCGGTGACGAAACCGACAGTTCGATGTACCTGAGCCCAAGATAGCCAAGCAGCATGGAGCCGATATATAGCAGTGATACAGGCAGATAGCGGAGCATTGCGTTAACGGTGATATCAACTCCGCCGATAAATATCTCGTATGCGGCGTGCAGTCCCATCACAACGCCGACGGCTGTAACCATCTTTAGGTGACTATATTTATCATCCTTTGAGGCACAGCCGATTTTTGAGAATAAGTCGGAGCCGCTCCAGCAAAGGAGGGCGGCAATTGCAAACCAAAACCACATAATTTTACATCTCCTTATAATTTAACAAATTCGCCGTCCACCAGGCACTGCAATGACTTCATGATGCCGATTTTGGCATGATTCCATGTCAGTCCGCCCTGGAAGTAAATGGCGTATGGGTCGCGCATCGGTCCGTCGGCCGACAGTTCAATGGACGCGCCCTGAATAAACGAGCCGGCCGCCATTATTACATCGCAGTTGTATCCCGGCATGGCATAGGGCACCGGCGTTACATAACTGTCGACCGGAGCCGCGCCCTGAATCCCCTTGCAAAACGCGACCATTTTCTCAGCCGAGCCAAGTTCGACCGACTGGATGATGTCGTAGCGAGGCTCGTGGCCGCTCGGTACCACATGAAAGCCCAGACGCTCATAGATATTGGCGGCGAAAATCGCTCCCTTGAGCGCACCTGCAACCACAGTCGGCGCCAAGAAAAAGCCCTCGTACAGCGACACCATCACATCCAAACTGGCGCCTACCTCCTGCCCCAAGCCGGGGGCGCTGAGTCGGCTGGCGCACCGCTCAATGCACTTTTTAGTGCCGCAGATGTATCCGCCGATGGGCGCCAGCCCGCCGCCAGGATTCTTAATCAGCGAGCCGACAGTCATATCGGCGCCTACATCCGACGGCTCAACCTTTTCAACAAACTCGCCGTAGCAGTTGTCAACCATGCAAATGATATCGCTTTTTATCGACTTTATAAACGCGATTAGTTCACCAATACGCTCAACCGACAGCGTCGGCCGCATGGAGTAGCCCTTGGAGCGCTGTATGGTAACCAGTTTTGTGCGGTCATTGATAGCCGCCCGTATTCCGTCATAGTCGAAACTGCCGTCATCCAGCAGTTCAACCTCGTTATAGGTTACGCCGTATTCAGCCAGTGAGCATGGTGACGGGCGTATGCCGATAACCTCCTGCAATGTATCGTAGGGTCGGCCGACCGGTGAGAGCAGTTCGTCACCCGGAAGTAAATTGGCCGACAAGGCCACCGCCAGCGCATGGGTGCCGCATGTAATCTGCGGCCTGACCAAGGCCGCCTCGGTGTGGAATGTGTCGGCGTAAACGGCCTCCAGCGTGTCACGGCCGATATCGTTGTAGCCGTAGCCGGTGGTACCCGACAGACAGGCGGCGCTGACCTTATTTTTCTGCATTGCGGCCAACACCTTATACTGATTGTACTCGGCAATTTGGTCTATGGCGTCGAAACGGCCGCGCAGACCGTCGATGACATCACCGCAAAAGCCGGCAACAGTGCCGTCTATGCCGAAATTCTTATACATGTCATTCATTTTTATCTCCCTCACTTGAATTGAGAAGTATCTTCATCGCAACATCATGGATAACCTCCGGTTTGGTGACAATAATGCCATTGTCATCGTCACCAAGCACCAAAAGGGTATCGCCGGCGGTTATACCGAAAACATCGCGTGCCTCTTTCGGTATAACAATCTGACCCTTTTCGCCCACCTTGACGGTGCCGAATATGTGTTTGCCCCCGGGCATGGCATATATGTGCTTTCCTCTGTTCATCTCATCACCGCCAGTCATACTTTTCCTACAAGTAGGAATTATGACATATTTTTACACCAAAGTCAATAGCCACAACCCAAATTTCGGGCATAATCGGTTAAATATATCAAAATAAGCATCGGCATACCGTTTGGTATGTCGGTGCTTAAATTACGTGCCATTATTATTTTCGCTCGCTTATCAGCATGACCATCGCTGTGATGTCATCTTCATGGCCGTCGGTGCGGCGACGGCGCGCGTCTGCCACAATTCTGTCGGCCAACTGCTGTGCAGTGCCTATTCCCCAGTTATTGACCAAATCGCACACCCAGTCGACGCCGTCAACCGACACGCCGTCGCTCATCATTACAACAATGTCACCGGCGGCAAGTCTTACCTCGGCACAGTCAAACCCCACTTCACGCAGTATCCCCACCGGCAGAGAGGAACTCTCGGCCTTGCCGACCCTTCTGCCGCGGCGAATGACCGTAGCGCACGCGCCGGCCTTATACATGTTCAGTCGACCGGTATACAGGTCAAGACTGGCAATATCGACCGTCGCCAGCGATTCATCGGTCGATTTGAACAGCATGGCCGAGTTGATAATTTTGAGCGAACAGTCATAGCCGAAACCGGCCATCACCAGCCGCTTGAGCAGACCGGTCACCATGGCGCTGTCAACGGCGGCCCTGCCACCGGTGCCCATTCCGTCACTGAGAAGTGCCACACCGTGACCGCGCCCGTCCTCGACATAGTCGCCGGTGTCGCCGCACATTTGCGACGGCGAACAGCAGTACTGACAAAAGCCGTACTCCACGCTGAGCGCCGGCCGCTCACTGAGGGTAATGAGGGTGTACTTTTCGGCCGCATTTATGCACGGCGGAGAAAAGTCTCTGCCGCATGCGACAGACAACTCCTTGATCATCTCAATCTTGTTAATGCGTCTGCCGGCTGACCTGTCAAGGCGTATCTCGAGAGTCATTCGCTCGTAGCAGTCGACCGAACAGGCGACATCGGCGGCTGTGTAGCCCATCTTTGCCAGCACGGTAGATACCGTTTCGGCCGTCTGTTCATCATATTTTTGACTGCGTTCAAATTCGACCGCCATCTCGCCCAGCATGTCCGACATGCCTATAAACTGGTCGGCCATGACCGAGCGCACCTCATCAATCCGCTGTTGAGCCATGCGGTGGTTGTCATAGTCCTTAAAATGGCGCTCAAGGCTGTTGCAAACGACATCGGCGCGTGAACATTCGCTCTTTTGATACAACTGCGGCAATTCATCTGATGAAGCACCGCCGCAAATTTGCTTGGTCAGGTCAATGAGTTGCGACAGTGTGGCGGCGCGTTCATTTTGCCAGCAATTGGCGCACAGAGGACAGTGCGAACATACTTCACGCTCAACCAAAGTGAATATCTCCTCATATTTAGGTGTGTTAATCGAACTGAGCCGCTCTGCCACTCGGCCGACCGTTGCGGCCACATCACCAAGCGCGTCAGAAGCAAACCCGAGGCGCATTGAAACAGTTTTTCTCAGTCCGTCAAGCCGCGGCATCTCGGTCGGCGGCGCAAACAGTTCAGCCAGCCTGCCTGACAGTCGCTGCGGAGTCAGTATAAATAACACCGATGCCGCCGCCATTTCGTACAGGGCCGGCAAAAACGCCGTTGGATCGGCGCGCAACAAAAATACCGACACCGACATTATCAGCGACACCGCGCTGAATACCGGCCCAAACGATGCCGTCACCCCGCCGAGCAAGCCGCCGAGCGAATATGCTCCTGCCAAATACAGACGACCGCTGTCAGCCAGCGACAGCACAAATCCAACAGAAATACCGGCAACAGCGCCGCCCGATTCGTGACCGAACTGTGCCGCATACAGCACAATCAGCGCGGCAAGAACTCCCGTCAGGTGCACGCCGGCAATGCTGATACCGCCCAAGGCGGTCAGCATCAAACCAATCATTATCACGGTTGACGCCATTTCCTGCTCTGTGGCGTGCTTGCCGTCGCCAATGTGGCTGATACAGTCGCAGGCGCGATGGACAAAATACGAGCCACAGGCGGCAAGTAGACATTCAATCAGCCAGCCCCAGCCGCCTTCTTTGACCAGTACCGACGGCAGAGCGACACACGCGGCCGTGGCCAGCAATGCAATGAGCGGCGCAAATACCGATGATTTAACCAGCCGCATTTTCTGTGGCATAAGTTGCCTTATACCGACAACTGCCAGCACCGCCGCAATGTATCTGAATGACGACATACTGCCGAGCGGCATCAAATAACCGACTGCGGCGCCCACTCCGGCCGCGATACAGTATCGGCAGTTTATCCCAGCAACGAGCGATATGCCAAAGGGTATGTATCCGTCGAGCACACTCGCATGAGGCAGGATAAATCCGACTGCCAGTGCAATTATTTGACCGATAAACGCCGATGCACCTTCGCTAAGTTGAAAATTACCGCTTCTGATTGCCTCGAGCTTGTCCTTCACTTTCATCACCGCCAATTGTTTTTAAAATCATTATACCGCCGGCATACATCTGTTTTTTGTCACAATAGGCAGGGCGAATAATGTAACATGATGCACAAATTACGGAAAGATGCTGGAGCAATGAGGTTTTTAAAGGGATTTGTTGACTAAGAAACCGCAATGTGGTAAAATAGTGGTAAATATATTCGTTAATCAGGTGATTTTAGTGGAGAACAATCAAGTTAACAAAAAGCGCGTTTTCAGCGCAATTCAGCCAAGCGGCATGCTCACCCTCGGCAACTATCTCGGGGCACTCAAAAACTGGACAGCCATACAGAACGATGACCGGTTCGACTGCCTTTATGCCGTTGCCGACCTGCACGCCATCACCGTCCGTCAGGAGCCGGCCAAACTGCGCGAACAAATACGCAGCACATTTGCTCTGCTTATCGCCATCGGTCTCGACCCCGACCGCAGTCCCATATTCCTTCAGTCGCATGTTCCCTATCATGCACAACTCGCATGGCTGCTCAATTGCTACACTCAGTTCGGTGAGTTGTCGCGCATGACCCAGTTCAAGGACAAATCGGCCAAGCACGCCGACAACATCAACGCCGGCCTATTCACCTACCCCACTCTCATGGCGGCCGATATTTTGCTTTATCAATCCGACCTTGTCCCCATCGGGCAGGACCAAAAGCAGCACCTCGAACTGGCGCGCAACATTGCCGAGCGGTTTAACGCTCTCTACTCGCCGACATTTGTGGTACCCGACCCTTACATTCCCAAAATCGGCGCGCGCGTAATGTCACTGCAAGACCCGTGCAAGAAGATGTCTAAGTCGGACGAAAATGTCAATGCATGGGTAGCCATACTTGACAAGCCCGAGGACATCATGCGCAAATTTAAGCGCGCCGTGACCGACAGTGAGGCGCGGGTAGTTTACGGTGACGGCAAGGACGGCATTAACAATTTGATGAGCATTTACTCGGCTGTTACCGGCATGACCATGGAGCAAATTGCCGCCGAATTTGACGGCAAGGGCTACGGCGACTTCAAAACCGCGGTGGGTGAAGCGGTGGTCGAACAACTGCGTCCGGTACGCGAGCGGTACGAGAGCATTATTAAAGAAAAAGACTACCTTGAGCAACTCTACAAACAGGGCGCCGAGACGGCCAACCGAATTGCCGCAAAGACATTCTTTAAGGCAATGAAAAAAATCGGCTATGTCCTGCCTTAAACCCGATAATTTCTGCCCCCCGAAAGTGCCTAACTTTCGAGGGGACATTTTATATCTATTAGGTTAATTAAAACGGCTGGCCAACTGGCTGATAATACGCTTTTCCAATCGGGATATGTACGACTGAGATATACCAAGCAGGTCAGCCACCTCCTTTTGAGTATGTTCACTGCCGCCTCCGAGACCGAAACGCAAATTCATTATCTGCTGCTCCCGCGGCGTCAGGTCGCTTATGAGCCGTGAGAGCGTGTTCAGTTCGTCCTCGTGCTCTATTCCGGCATTGACGGCATCGCTGTCTGAGCCGAGTATATCCGACAGCAGCAGTTCATTGCCGTCCCAGTCAATATTGAGCGGCTCGTCAATTGACATTTCGACCCTCTGCGACGAAACCTTGCGCAGATGCATCAGTATCTCGTTTTCGATGCACCGCGAGGCATATGTGGCCAGTTTGATGTTTTTATCGGGCTTGAATGTGTTTACCGCCTTTATCAGCCCGATTGTACCGATGGATATCATGTCCTCGACATTGGACGACTGTGAATCAAACTTTTTAGCGATATACACAACCAGCCGCAGGTTGTGGACTATCAGTTCCTCCTTGGCCGCACTGTCGCCGTCGGCATACCGCTTAACCAGTTGCTCCTCGCGCTGTCGGTCGAGCGGCGGCGGCAAGGTTTCAGGGCCGTTTATATAGTATATCGGCTCGGCAAATATACGCCTAAT
>JAQXHB010000111.1 GCA_029007015.1 Bacillota bacterium
AGGAGGAGGCCAACCGCGTTCAGGGCACGGGCGTGTTCACATGGCCGGTGCCGGGTTATTACAAACTCAGCGACAGTTACGGCTGGCGCATCTGCCCCTATCACGGCAAGGAGTTTCACGCCGGTATTGATATATCGTCGAGCGGTATTTACGGCGCGAACATCGTTGCGGCCGACGCCGGCACCGTGCTGCTGAGCAGAGCATACGGCGACTACGGCAACTGCATAATGATTGACCACGGCAACGGCTATGTTACACTGTACGCGCACATGAAGTCGCTCAGTCAGTACGGCGTCGGCACCAAGGTCAGCAAGGGGCAGACCATCGGTTATGTCGGCTCCACAGGCGCGTCGACCGGCCCGCATCTGCACTTTGAGGTGCGTAAAAACGGCTCGACCGTGGACCCGATGAGTTTCTTTTAAAAAGTAAAAGGACGGCGTGGAGAGTAATCTCCACGGCCGTTTTTTTGCCGCTCAGCGTAGAATAAGTGTAGGTGTTGTTTGATGAAGAAAAACGGTTTTTCGCTTCGCGCGGTGATTATCAGTTCGGCGGCCGCTCTGCTCGCGGGCGTTATGGCCGCTCTGCTCATTGTGCCCAACGCGCTGTCGGGCTATCTCGGCAGGGACAGCGCGGCGTCCAAGTTGATGGCGCTGGAGTATTTGGTCGAGCACAACTATAGCGGAGAGTGTGACTCCGATGCCATGGAGGATGCCATGGGCAAGGCCTATATCGCCGCTATCGGTGACCAATATTCGGCCTATCTGACCGACGAGGAAAACAGTGCTTGGCACGACTCATACAACGGCTCGGAGAAAGGCATCGGCATAACGGTGGCCAAGCACCCCGATAAGGGCGGCCTGCTGGTGGTCGATGTGTCGGTCGGCTCGCCGGCTGACAGCGCCGGAATTACGCACGGCGACTGCATAACCGCCGTCGACGGCATCGCCTTTGACGGCGAAAATTACAACCAACTGGTCAATGCTATTCGCGGCGAAACCGACTCGGTATGCGCGCTCGAAATCGACCGCGACGGCTCTGTGAGCACCGTACAGGTCAAGCGCGGCGAATATGTGCAAACGGCCGTCTTTTACCGCATGATTGGCAAAGTCGGGTACATCAGGATTACCGCTTTCAGCACGGCCGCCGTGTCTATGTTCCGCGATGCCGTCGACAGCGTTATTGCAAGCGGTGCCACCGGACTTGTTTTTGATGTGCGCGAGAACGGCGGCGGCTCGGTCGATGCGGCGGTCGAGATGCTCGATTATCTGCTGCCGTCCGGCACCTTGCTCAATGTGACATACAAAAGCGGCCGCGTCCGGCAATACACATCTGACAAGCAAAGTGTCGATTTGCCGCTGGCTGTGCTTATCAACGGCAACACGGCCAGTTCGGCAGAAATATTCGCCGCGGCCGTTCACGATTACGGCGGCACGACGGTAGGCGAGCAGTCATTCGGCAAGGGTATCATGCAGACCACATACGACCTGGCCGACGGCTCGGCGGTGCGTCTGACCGTCGCACGGCTGACCTCACCGAAAGGAACCAACTGGCACGGCGACGGCCTGACGCCCGATGTTGCGCTGACACTGACCGAGGAGCAACTCTCGCACTTCTACCTGCTCGGTGACAGCGACCCGCAGATCAAAGCGGCGGTCGCCGCCGTCAGCAAGTAGGGCTGTGCCGACACACTGACGCCATTTGGCCAAGCAGTGAAAATTGTGTCATACTCAGTCGCCCACGCTCATACAATTAACTAACCATATTAGGGAGTTGAGTGTATGAGGGGCGCAGTAGAGGAACGGGCAACATTGCTTGGCCAATACATAGTGGAGTCAGGGGCGACGGTACGGGCAACCGCCAAAAAATTTCACATATCAAAATCAACGGTGCACAAGGATGTGTCGGAGCGACTGCGGACGGTCAGCCCGCAACTGTATGTCCAGGTAAAGGCGGTGCTTGACCTCAATAAGGCACAACGGCACATACGCGGCGGTCAAGCGACAAAAGAAAAATACATGCACAGATAAAAACACCTCACTGCGGAAATTATGTCCGCGGTGAGGTGTTTTTTTGTATGCTGTTACTGCTCGTTTACAATGGCGATGGACAAATCGCGCAGTTGTGCATCGTCCACCTCGGCCGGTGCGCCGCTCATAAGTTCGCTCGATGTGGCCACCTTTGGGAAGGCCATTACATCGCGGATGCTGTCGCGGCCGAGCATGAGCATAACCAGCCGGTCGAGGCCGTAGGCCATGCCGCCGTGCGGGGGTGCTCCGAATCTGAAGGCGTCGATGAGAAAGCCAAACCGCTCCTGAGCGTCCTCCGGCGTGAAGCCGAGCGCCTTGAACATACGCTGCTGCAACTCGGGATTGTTTATACGGATGGAGCCGCCGCCCACTTCACAGCCATTGAGCACCATGTCGTACGCCTTGGCAAGCACACGGCCGGGGTCGCTCTCGATGAGGTCGGCGTGCTCGTCCTTGGGCGCGGTGAAGGGGTGGTGCATGGCCATGTAGCGGCCCTCCTCCTTGCTGTACTCAAATAGCGGGAAATCAACCACCCAGAGGAAGTTGAATTTGGTCGGGTCAATAAGGCCGAGGCGCTTGGCCACCTCACAGCGCAATGCGCCGAGAGAGGCGAAAACGGTCGAATTATCGGCATCGGCCACAACCAACAGCACATCACCCTCGGTCAGCGCGAAGCGGTCGCGCACTGCGGCCACCTCGTCCTCGGTGAGGAACTTCTCAAACGAGGAGGCGGCGCCGTCGGCCGTCATACGCGTAAAGGCAAGTCCTTTTGCGCCGTAATCGCGGACAAATTCGGTCAGTTTGTCAATGACCTTTCTGGTCAGTTTGTCGGCCGCCGCAGGCACCTTGATGCCGCGGACACTGCCGCCGCCGGCCAGCGCGCCGGCAAACACCTTGAACTCACATTTGGTGAGCAAATCGCTCATATCCTGCAACTCCAGCCCGAAACGGGTGTCCGGCTTGTCCGAGCCATAGCGCTCCATAGCCTCTTTGTACGGCATGCAGACAAACGGAGTGGGCACATCGACATCGAGTATCTCCTTAAAAAGGCGCTTCATAAATCCCTCGTTGACGGCGCGGATATCGCCCTCGTCAACAAACGACATCTCCAGGTCAATTTGGGTGAACTCGGGCTGGCGGTCGGCGCGCAAGTCCTCGTCGCGGAAACAGCGCGCTATCTGCATATAGCGGTCAAAGCCCGACAACATGAGCAGTTGCTTATACAACTGCGGCGACTGCGGCAGGGCAAAGAAACTGCCCTTCTTGATACGCGAGGGCACCAAGTAGTCACGCGCGCCCTCGGGGGTCGACTTGACCATGATGGGCGTTTCGACCTCAATGAAGCCGTTTTGGTCATAGTAATCGTGGGCGACCTTGACAATTTTGTGACGGGTCAAGATGGCCGACTGCATATCGGGGCGCCGCAGGTCAAGATAGCGATACTGCAGGCGCAAGTCCTCCTTAACGGGGCTGTTCTCTTGAATTTCAAAGGGCGGCGTCTCTGATACGGCCAGCACCTTTAACTCATCAACAGCAATTTCCACCTCGCCGGTGGGAATATCTTTGTTGATGGACGAGCGCACACGCAGGATGCCGCTCGCCGCCAGCACATACTCACTGCGCACGGCAAAGGCGGTGTCGAAAATTTCGCGGTCGGTCTGCTCGTCAAATGCAAGTTGGACGATGCCTGTGCGGTCGCGCAAATCGACGAATATCAGTTGACCCAAGTCGCGCTGGCGCTGAACCCAGCCGCAAACGGTCACTCGCTGACCCTCGTCCTCGCGGCGGAGTGTGCCGCAATAATGGGTACGGCGGGTATCGCCCAATTTAGAAATTGTTACTGCCATTTTTATATCTCCAATCTGCCTGTCGGTTATTTATCGCTGTCAAAACTGCTCTGCTCGATGGAATCGGTCAACTCACCGAGCGCCGCATCGATTTTGCGGTCGTATATCGCCGTAATGAGGCCGTCGGGCAGGGTTATCTCGCTCTGCTCGCCGGTGGCCATGCACTTGAGCATGGCACGGCCGCTGTCCAGTTCATTATCGCCCAGCACCACGGTGTACTGCGCGCCGATTTTATCGGCGTATTTCATCTGCGCTTTAAGTCCGCGTCCGACAATATCAGTCTCGGCGGTAAAGCCCTCTGCGCGCAGTTGAGCGCACAACTTGGCCGCGGTCAGGGCCGCGCGCTCGCCCATCGGAGCGATATACACGGTGCATGGCTCAGTGCCCGGAAAGCGGCAGCCCTGAGCCTGCATGACCATCAGCAGGCGCTCAAGGCCAATGGCGAATCCAAGCGCCGGCACCTGCGGCCCGCCCATTTGGGCGACCAAGCCGTCGTAACGGCCGCCGCCGCAGACAGTGGCCTGCGCGCCGATGTAGGTCGACACAAACTCAAACACGGTGCGTGTGTAGTAATCCAGCCCGCGCACGATGGTGGGGTTTACCTTGTACTCGATGCCGATGGCGTCGAGGTGGGCCTTCACGCCGTCAAAGTGGGCGCGGCAGTCATCGCAAATGTAGTCAAGCACCACCGGTGCTTCAGCGGCGATGGCGTGGCACACGGGCGACTTGCAGTCCAAAATACGCATGGGATTGCGGCCCAGTCGGTCGCGGCAGGTATCGCACAACTCGCTCGCGTGCGCCTCAAAGTACTCACGCAGTGCCTGCTGATACTTGGCGCGGCACTCGGGACAGCCAATGGAATTTATCTCGAGGGTCAGCCCCTTTACGCCGAGGGCGTCAAACGCGGCGGCCGCCAGCGAAATGACCTCAGCGTCGGCTGATGGCGACGCGGCGCCGAAGCACTCTACGCCAAACTGGTGAAACTCGCGCAAGCGGCCTGCCTGCGGCTTTTCGTACCGATAGCACGAGGTGATGTAACTTATCTTCTGCGGCATGGCCTCGTTGTGCAGGCCGTGCTCCAAAAAGGCACGCACGGCACCGGCCGTCCCCTCCGGCCGCAATGATATAGAACGGCCGCCGTTGTCGTTGAATGTATACATCTCTTTTTGCACCACATCGGTGGTGTCACCGACCGAGCGGTTGAACAACTCGGTGTGTTCAAAGACGGGCGTGCGCATTTCTTTAAAAGAATAGAGCGCGGCCGTATTCATCAGGGTGCGCTCAACATACTGCCAGCGCACGCTGTCGGTCGGGAGCACATCCTGCGTGCCCTTGATCGCCTTTGTTAAAAGTGCCATAATATATCTCCTGTTCAGAAAAAATAATAAAATCCCCTACCCACCCTTTCGGCGGATAGGGGACGGTAATTACCGTGGTGCCACCCCATGTTCGGCGGCCAATCAGCCGCCCTCATTGCCCTTAACGCGGGTTACGGGGCGCACGCCCTCGGCTCAGAAGTGTCCTTCGCCGCGGCGCTTTTGCCCGATGCGTTCTCAGTCACGCCGCACCGTCCCTGTGGCCCGCCACTGCTACTCCTCTCCGTCATAGCCGAATATATCTAAATGAATGACTACCCGCGCACGATGTCGCGCCAGTCCATATCGCCGCGCTCAAGTCCGTGAATAAGCACTTCTGCCGTTGCGATATTGGTGGCGAAGGGTATGTTATACACATCGCACAAACGCATCAAATTGTCCTCATTCGGCTCATTCTGATGCGGCGACATGGGATTGCGAAAGAAAAGCACCATGTCGATTTCATTACATCCGACGCGCGACGCGATCTGCTCGGCGCCACCCTGCGAACCGCTCAAAAAACATGCGATATCAAGGCCGGTCGCCTCTGACACCATCTTGCCGGTGGTGCCGGTGGCGCACAGTCGGTGGCGGCTGAGTATGCCGCAATAGGCGATACAAAATTGAACCATCAGTTCCTTTTTGGCGTCATGTGCAATGAGCGCTATGTTCATTCAAAACAGTCCTTTCTGTAAAATATAGTTATCATTTTTATTTGTCATATTTTATTCAGCCGCGGCAACTTGATGTTCTGCCCGCACAGTCGACCGGCAATGCGGTCAAAGGCTCGGCGCGAGCGGCCGCGGCGGGTAAAGCCGCCGTCGGTCAGTCGGCTGTCAAACGGCACGATGCCGATAAGGCGGGATGCTGCGCCGTCGATAATATCATCGAGTGCCCTGTGGCCGTTGCCGCCGGCACTCTCGCTGATAAATCGGTTGATAATCAGGCGGTGCCGGTCAATACCGCACTCGCTCAGCAGGGCGCTGACCCTGCCGACATCGCGCACGCAAACGCCGTCGGGCGTGGTGACGATGAGGGCTCTGTCGGCTGCGGCACACGCCGCCGAAAAGCCGCTGCCGATGCCGGCGGTCGAGTCGATGAAAATAAAGTCAAACTGCTCGCGCAGGCGCTCGGTCAGCGCCTTGAACGCGGTCGGCTCAATCTCGCCCTTGTAGGGTGCCGCCAGCAGGCTGAGCCGGTCGCAAACCGGCAGGATGGCGTCAGATATGTCACAGCGGCCGGCTGTGACATCACCGAGGTCGTAGACCAGTTGCTCGCTGACCGACAGCATAAGGTCGAGGCACCTAAGCCCCGCGTCGGCATCAACGAGCAGTACGCGGTGACCGGCGCGTGCAAGGGCATGTCCCAAGCCACAGCAAACGGTCGACTTGCCCGTGCCGCCCTTGCCGGACACCACGGCAATGCAAACCGCACTGCGCCGCTCGCGATTGTCGTCCATGCCGCTCACCCCTCACGCATATACACTATAATTTTAGCACAATTGTTAAATGTTGTCAAAGATTTTTGATACAAAATTTTGGCCTTTATCAGCCAAGTTGTGTGTTGATAGGCGTCTCGTTGTACGGCTCGCCCTCATCAAAAAAGTAGGAATCGAATATATCCTTTGCAATGACAGCGGCGTTGTTGCCGTAGCCGCCGTTTTCCATAACAATGGAAATGGCAATTTCAGGGTTGTCGTAGGGAGCAAAGGCGATAAATACGGCGTTGGTTTTGCCGTTTGCCGCATCGGCGGTACCTGTTTTACCGCACACCTTTATCTTGTAATTACCGAACACAGCCGACGATGTGCCGTCCTCGGTCACCCGAAGCATGCCCTGACGCACGGCGTTGTAGGTCGCGTCGGAAAGGTCAACTTTATTCATCACGGTGGAGAAATCGTCCTTGACCGTTTCGGACATATTGTAACTCATCACCGATTTTATCAGGTGCTGATTGTACCTCGTTCCACCGTTGGCGAGTGTCGCGGTGTACTGCGACAACTGAAGCGGCGTGAAGGAATTGTAAAGTTGGCCGATGGCCGTCTGAATGGTGTCGCCGGGGTTCCACGGCGTCGAAAAGACGCTTTGCTTGTACTCCGGACTGCTCAAATTGCCCACCGACTCATTGAGCCCCGATTCAACGCCGGTCGAGACGCCGAGACCGAACTGTTTGCAATAACTGTTTAGCTGGTTTATACCCAGCAGATATCCCATTTCAAAGAAGAAGTAATTGCACGACTTGGACAGTGCCGTGGCCACATTGATAGCACCGTGGTAGTGCAGGCAAGACGGCTGATAGTCAGAGTAGCGCGTGTATTTTCTTACGCAGGTGACCGTGTCGTTGGCCGTGATAACCCCCTCCTGCAGTGCGGCCGTTGCCACCAGCGGCTTAAAGGTGGAGCCGGGCGGATAGGTGCCGTTGAAAGCGCGGTTGAACAGCGGCGTGTTGACGCTGTCTGATGCCAGTTTCTGGTAATTCTCTTTGTAATCGGTCATGCTGTATGTCGGGTAGGTGGCCGAGGCGAGAATCTCGCCGGAGTTTACCATGGTCACCACAACGGCGCCGCCGGTGACGCGGTCATCATCCTTCCTCTTAGTATTCAGTTTATTTATGGTGTCGGCCAGCGAATTTTGCACAACCAGTTGCAACTTCTTATCTATGGTCAGTTGAACGGTGTTTCCGTTGACCACCTGCTGAACGGTGCGCTTGTCCATTATCGTGCCGTCGGCGGCAACGGTCAAATCGACCTTGCCGTCGGTGCCCCGGAGATAATCCTCGGCCGCCTTTTCGATGCCCGATTTGCCGATTTTGTCATTCATCTGGTACTCGCCGGTCTGCGACAGAGTTTCCCACTCCTCGGCCGACAGCAAACCGACCGTGCCGATAAGGTGAACGGCCAGTGTGTCATCGACATACTCGCGCACATATCCATTCTCGATGGAAACGCCGGGCAGGTTGAAACTCGACTCGGATATCTGTGTCATCAGTTGCTCCGATATATCCTCGGCAAAGGTGTATGGCGACGACACTGAATAATCGGCCGTCTCCATGCTGTACCTCACGCCCATGACCGTGCGCTGAATATCGGCGTCATATCCCTGCAGTTTGTAGCGCGTCACCATGGCGTCAAAGCAATTTTGCGCCGTGGCGTAGTGCGCCAGCCCCAAAAGTTTGCGCAAACCTGTGACCGCCGAATCGGAGTCAGCCTTGAACTCATAGGGAGCACCCGTCTCCATCGGCAGCAGGTCGACCCACTCGGTGTCGTGCTCGCTGAGCAGGTCACACAGCGCAATGATGGTCGTGTTCAGTTTGGTGCCGTTCAGTTCGGCGGCATTAAAGACAATGTTGTATCCCACGCGGTTGGTCACAATGGGGCGGCCGTAGCGGTCAACTATCTCACCGCGGGCCGCCTTGGTCACCAGCGTGCGGGTAGAGGAGTTGGACGCCTGCGCCAGATACTTGCCGGCGCCGAAAACCTGAAGTTCGCTCAACTTGACGCAAAAGGCCGAGAGTACCACCAGCAATATTATGATGAGTGCCGTAAACCGCTTGGGGAAGGGCACCTTCCTTTGATAATAATACATCGACTACCTCCGTCAAATGGCCCTGCGGTGCTCGCGCTGTGACATCCACCGCAAAAGAAAGTAAAACGGCCATGTAAACAGCCACGAATAGACCGCTCCTACCAGACTGAAACGCACGAGAAAAGCCGCCGCGTCGCCGGTCGATGGCAGTAGAAAAGCAAGCCAATATATGAAATAATATGCGGCACATACCACTCCGCCCAGTACGGCGGCGGTGCGCGGTGCATTGTTGAACATCAGTTCAATCAGCAATGCCACCGCGACAGCCGCGACGGCAAAGAACAGTGTGTTAAAGCAAAAAAAGCGGCGCGAAAGTATGTCCATCAGCAGTCCTGCGAACAGACCGTATGCAAAGGCGGCCGCCTTGCTCTCGAACATGGCGATGACCGTCACAAGCGGCAGCAGCGGCAGAGGACTCACGGCAAAAATGCGCGGCAGCAGACCGATGCCGCTCTGCAGCAGATAAACGGCCGCAAATATTATCGACAGCACTATGTAATAGGTGTATCGGCGTCCGTCACGCATACCGTTGCCTCCTTTTCATACTTTATCAGCCGACCTGATTTTGCCCTGTGAACGAGGTGATGACCATGACCTGTGACAATTTGGATATATCAGCCGCCGGCTTGACGGTGACATAGACGGTGATTTCGCCCTCGTTTTGACCGAGCGACTCGACCGTGCCGACGGTCAGCCCTGCCGGGAACACCCCGCCGCCGGTCGTGACTACATAGTCACCGATGGCCACCGAGCAGTCGCGCGACAGTCTTTCCAAACGGCACACACCCTTTGCAACATCGTCCGCCGTTGATGAAATTATGCCGGAGTCTCCGGTGCGATTGTCGGCGGCGCCCACCTTGAGCGTGGGGTCAAACAGGGTGATGACCACCGAGTATGTAGGCGCAACCGTGCCGACATACCCCACCAGTCCGTCAGAGGTGATAACCGGGTCGTGCGGACTTATCCCATCCAAACTGCCCGAACTGATGGTGAAGGAACCGTACGGGTCGGACGCATCGCGTGCGACCACCGACGCCGGACACAACTCAAAGTCGGTGTTATTTTCTTTGATATTCAAATAGTCCTTATAAAACTCATTCTCGCGCAGAGCCTGCTCGTATTCGAGTTGTTTGTCGCGCTGCTCGCTGAGTTGCTCGCGCAGTTCGGCATTCTCCCGCTCAAGTTGCTCATAATTGCCGTAGGCCGAAAAAAAGCGCGACACCGTCCGGCCGATGCCGGCAAGCCCACTTTGTATAGGCTCGACCACGCCGCCCAAGGCGGTGCCGATGGGCGAACTCCAGCCGCCCATGGAGCCGATGACTGCGGTGATCACTATGACTGCGGCCAGCACGATAAGTATGACCCTGAAAAGGGTGCTCTTTAAAAATTCTTTCACCTTTTAGTGTCCTTTCGGATTATATCAATACTTTTTGCGGCGATAGTAGGTGTCAAACGGAAGTTGCGCCTCAAGCCGGCGCGCCGTACCCTCGACCACGCAGTCGAGCGGGTTGTCGGCAATGCGCACCGGTATGCCCGTCTCCTCTGCGATGAGCTTGTCCAGCCCGCGCAGCAGGGCGCCGCCGCCGGTCAGTACAATGCCGCGGTCAATGATATCGGCCGCCAGTTCAGGCGGAGTTTTTTCCAGCGTGCCGCGAATGGCGTCGATTATGCGGTGCAGCGGGTCGTTGAGCGCCTCTCTGACCTCGGCGGCGGTGATGGTGACATTCTTGGGCAGGCCGTCAACCAGATTGCGTCCCTTAATTTCCATACTGCCCTCGTCCTCGTACTCATAAGCCGAGCCGATGTTTATTTTTATCTCCTCTGCGGTGCGCTCACCGATAAGCAGATTGTGCTTGCGCCGAATGTAGGTGATGATGGCCTCGTCAAGTTTGTCGCCGGCCACACGCACCGACTGCGAGGTAACGATGTCACCCAGCGATATGACGGCCACCTCACTGGTGCCGCCGCCGATATCGACCACCATACTGCCGGTCGCATCCCACACAGGCAGGTTGGCGCCCATTGCGGCGGCCAGCGGCTCCTCGATAAGGTCGACCTCGTTGCGCGCACCGGCGTGACGCACAGCATCGTAAACGGCGCGGCTCTCAACCTCGGTCACGCCGTAGGGTATGCAGATGACTATGCGCGCGCGGGAGAACAGCGAGCCCTTGAGCGCATCCTTTATAAACTTCTTAAGCATGGTAGCCGTGACCTCGAAGTCGGCAATAACGCCGTCCTTGAGCGGGCGCACGGCCACAATGGAGCCGGGCGTGCGGCCAATCATCTCCTTGGCCTCGGTGCCGACGGCGCGCACCGCCTGGGAGCGCACATCAACGGCAACCACCGACGGCTCACGCATTACTATGCCCTTGCCCTTGATGCAAACCAATGTGTTGGCGGTGCCCAAATCTATTCCTATATCGCGAGTAAACATTACGCGTCCTCCTGATAGTTAATAATCATTATACATACAAACATTTTAACATTATTATGCCAATTTAACAACACATAATTATCAAATAGTGCACATTTTTTATTGAGGGTACAGCCGACGCCAGACTTCGGCCGCCGGCAGACCCATTACAGTAAAGAAGTCGCCCTCTATGCGGCGCACCAGCACGCGGCCAAGCCCCTGAACGCCGTATGCGCCCGCTTTGTCCATCGACTCGCCCGACGCGATGTAGCGCTCTATCAGCCGGTCGGTAAGCGGGTAGAACTCAACCTCGGTACTGCACACAAAGACATCACGCACGCCGCCATTTATGATGCAAACGCCGGTATAAACGGTATGGGTGCGCGCCGACAGACGGTGAAGCATCTCGCGCGCCTCGTCCGCCGTGGCGGGCTTGCCCAGTATGCGGCCGTCTACGGCAACCACAGTGTCGGCGGCCAGCACGGTGCGGTCGGGGTATCTCTCGGCAACGGCGCAGGCTTTGCGCTCGGCCAGCATGGCGACAGCCCTGTCAGCCGATATGCCGTCAGGCAAACTCTCGTCGGTCGGTCGGGTAATTACCTCAAATTCAACCCCCAGGTCGGCCAGTATCTCGGCGCGCCGCGGAGACGCCGACGCAAGTATCAGTCTGTCCATCATTTGACCCCCCTATAATAAAGCCCGCGCGTGAAACTGCCGCCGCACTTATCCCCGCGCCGCCACTCACCGAGGATGCGGTCGCAGTCGGTGCGGCTTTCATCGGTGAAATAGAGCATCAAGCAGTCAACACCCGTTATCTCGCGGCGGCGGTCGGCCAACCAAAGCGGCTCGGCGTTGAGCAGTTCGGCCGTGCCGAAACGGCACATCACCGGCAGTACCGCCTGCTTGCGGTCAATCAACTGCCCCGTACAGGCCGAACATCCCACCTGCGCCCTGATGGGGCAAGCGCGCATGAGCATCAGCGGCAGTCGTCCATAGGCAATGATACAGTTATCGGACACATGTGCGTCAGCGATGTCTCTGAGCGTACTTTCAAAGGAGTGGGTTATGCGCCCGACGCCCAGCCGACGCCATTCGGCCGCCGAATAGGAGTTGTATACATTAAGCCCGAAACCGCCATGCACCTTGAAACCCTCTGATTGTGCCAGACGGACGGCGGCAATGTTGTGGCAAAGGGCGGTGTCGATGCCGGCCTCTGCCGCGGCGCGCAACAGGCGGCTCAGCCTATCCTCAATGCCGAAAAGGCCACGCGGCAGTTCGGCGGCGACGGTTATGCCGTCACTGCGCAGTCGGTTTATCAGGCCGCCGTGAAGTTCAAAATCGGTCTCAAGCGGTATATACACCGTGTCGACTCCGAGCATATCAGGCGGTATCTGCGACACATCGGAGAAGCGCGCGGCGGTGGCGGGCGATGAACTGTGGGTGGCCTGCGGCAATGCCAAATCGGGCAAAACAAACGGTGTGCCGCCTGCGGCGCGCAACTCATCAAGCCGTTGACAGGCAGAGCGGCGCAAGGCATTTATTTCGCCGGCCGGCATGGTGGCAACACCGTCGGTCTCGGCGTCAAATTTCTCCAAATAGTATGGCGTTGCGCCCAGTTTAGCGCACAATTCGCGTGCGCGCTCGGCGGTCAAAGGGCGCTCCTTGGCCGGCTCGGGCACGGCGCCGCTGACCGTTGCAGTGTGGTGACCGTCAGAGACGGTCAACTCGGTCGGGCGGCCGATGCAGACGGTCAGCCGCATATTCACCGCGACACTTTGACGCTCGCGGCGGTATAACTCGTGAATGGCGTGCAAGGTACCGCCCGACACAGCGTCATCGGCAGTACGGTGGCCAAAGATAGTGATGTCGCGCTTGCCCTCAAAATAGCCGTCGGTATGGCCCGACCGCGAAAAGACCTCGCCCAGCCAATCGGCCGATTGACGGTCGATCACGTCGCAGTCGATGGCACTGCGAAAGGCCGACACAGCGGCGGCGACATATTCGGGCCGCTTCATACGGCCCTCAATCTTAAACGAGGCCACGCCCATGTCGTGCAGTTGCCTAATATGCGACAGCAGTGACATATCCTTGAGCGATAGAGGATGGGTGCCGTCGGCATATTCGAGGCGGCACGGCTGAGCGCACAGCCCGCGATTGCCGCTTCGTCCGCCGAGCAGGCCGCTTAAGTAACACTGGCCCGAAACGCACATGCACTGTGCGCCATGGACAAAAGCCTCAATCTCGATGCCGCACTCGCGTCCGACGCGGCACAACTCGGCAATTTCCTCTTTGCTGCATTCGCGCGATACGACAACGCGGCAAAAGCCCATTTGCGCCAGCAGCGGCAGAGCCGACGGCGAATGAACCGACATTTGGGTGGAGGCATGCAGACGCACACCCGGACAGGCGCGGCGTATGAGCGATGCAAGCCCCACATCCTGCAATATAAATGCGTCAACGCCGGCATCGGCCGCCGCCTTGGCCGTGCTGAGCGCATCGGCCGTTTCGCGGTCGGATACCAGCGTATTAAGTGTCAGATAAACGCGCACACCGCGCACGCGGCAGTAGGCCACCGCCTCGCGCAGGGCGGCTGAGTCAAAGTTGTCGGCATTTCGTCTGGCGTTAAACCGGTCGGCGCCCAGATAGACTGCGTCGGCGCCGCTTCGCACAGCCGCGACAAGTGCTTCTTGCGAACCGACCGGTGCAAGCAACTCGCTCATCGGCCGCTCAACTTGGTGCGCAGACGGGTGTTTTCGCTCTCGAGCCGCTCTATCTCGCGGCGCGCATTGGCCAGGTTGAGTTCGGCCGCCGCAGTGTCGTCAACAGCCGCACGAAGCTGCCCGTTCAGCCGCTCGATTTCTGCCAGCGACCGCCTATAGGAGTCGGCGTAACCGAGAGCCGTCAGCACGCCGACCATGGTGGTTGACAAATATGGCTTTTCACATGACATCTTGGTCATTTTTTCGTCCAATTCGCGGCCGATGGCCTCAAAATATTCTTTGCCGTCGTCGGCCGTGATGTAGTAATCGTTACCGCCGATGTTCAGCCTGATTCTCTCGCTCATAATGCCACCTCATTTTGCTGTATCATTTACATATATAATATAACAAATCTGCCGTGAATTAAAGAGGCATTTGAAAATTTTTGTCGATTGTAGGCATGAAGTCCATAGTTATCGGCAAATTGCACAAATATGAGCCGTTAATTACAGCAGATGTGTCATATTTTCTTTTCCCACTTGATAAATTACTGATTATGGTATAAAATTTAACATGTAAAGGCGGTCTTATCTTATGACTAATTACTTTGATGAAAATATCATGACGGTCGACCGATTGCTTGATACTTCTCACACCGTTGCTGCCCGTCTGTTTGAGGAATGTGTCTTTCCGTGGCAGGTGTTGCCGCAGATAGGGGCTTTTATTATCGAGATGGGCCCCACCCTTGACCGGGCGGTTTTTGATGAGGTGTCACACGGTGTGTGGATTGCTAAATCGGCCTCGGTTGCGCCGACCGCGTGCATTAACGGCCCGTGTATCATCGACGAGGGTGCCGAAATACGCCACGGCGCTTACATACGCGGCAATGCGATTATCGGCAAGGGGGCCGTTGTCGGCAACTCAACCGAAATCAAGAACGCCGTCTTGTTTGACAAGGCGCAGGCACCGCACTACAACTATGTCGGTGACTCGGTCTACGGCTACCGCGCGCACACCGGCGCCGGAGCCGTCACATCCAACCTCAAATCAGACAAGTCGCCGGTCACCGTCATATGCGGCGGCCGCAGAGTGCCGACCGAACTGAAAAAGTTCGGCGCCATACTGGGCGACAATGTCGAGGTGGGGTGCAATTCGGTCCTGTGTCCCGGCACCGTAATCGGCCGCGAGACCACCATCTATCCGCTTTCACGCGTGCGCGGTTTTGTGCCCGAGCACCATATTTTCAAGGCGCCGGACGACATCGTCGAGAAGCGCTGACCAAGGTTAATAAGGTTAATTCTGTGTCTCAAATATGCCGCAGAGAGCAAAACACAGTTTAATATTTCCCGCGGCGGCTGCGGGTATGGAGGATTAAGATATGATTAAAAAAATTCTTGCTATCACTGCTGTTGTAACTGTTGCAACTACAATGCTTGCTTCGTGCGGCGGTAATTCCACATCGACGAGCAGCGGCACATCTTCGACAGCATCGATAACTACATCCACTGTTGACAACACCAAGATTGAGTATGAGAAAATCGGTGAAGCGTCGGTCAGAAAGGATGAACCCGATTTGGGTTCAGACCCCTCTGCTGCTGTTCGCGTCATCAGTTTCACCCTGTCCAAGACCGAGTTGTCGCTTCACATCGGCAAAAAGGGCTCTGTTGAGTACACCATCATGCCCGAAAAGGTGACCGACCCGTCAATTTACTGGCAGTCGGCCAACGAGAGCATTGCCAAGGTTGACAAGGACGGCAACATCCTCGGCGTAGGCGTAGGCATCACCACCGTTTCGGGCGAAACCACAGATGGCCGCATCAAAAAGACCATTACCGTTGCCGTATCGGAAAATGAGGGCAACAGCGAAAAGGTTGCCGAGATGGTCAAACTCATCAATGACTACCGCGTAGCAGAGGGCAAGACCGAGTTGAGTGCTGACAACATCAAACTCAACGGCATGGCCAACCACCGCATTTACGAGGAAGGCGTTGAATTTGTTACTTCCAAGTACAAGTCCCGTCCTGATGCTACCCGTCCCGACGGCAGTGCGCACGAGACCGTTTACAAGCAGTTTGACCTGAGTTGGGCCAGACAGCTTGACTCGCTCGGCTATGTTTATGACAAGAAGTTGACCGCTGAAAACGCTTTCAAGACGATGACATCAAGCGACAGCGCCAAGGCCGTCATCTGCGGCAACTACGACTATGTCGGCGTCGGATACTACGAGAGAGACGGATACACCTTCTGGACCGTATGGTTCGTGGTTATCTAATCTGACAGCATAATAACTTACAGCCCCGATGAGCGCACCGCTTGTCGGGGCTTTGCTGTGTGCCGATTAACCGACCGCCGCGTCTGTCAGGGCGGCGCGGCAGACGGCAAAAATATTTGCAAAAATATTGACAAGCAGGGCCGACTGTATTATGATAAATATATATATTCGGTAGGTAAGGCTACCGCAGGGATACGGACTGCTACCGCGAAGCAGTGGAGACACTGCAAGCCGGTCAACAGGCTATGTCGAAACCAAGGCATAATCTAACGCAGTTTCATCGCCCTGCGATGCTAAAGCCCGGACGGTGGCGCGCATTTTTGCGTGTAGTTTATTTGACAGCCATTATGCCGTGCCGATGTTTGGGCGCGGTTGTTTTTTTGGAGGTGAATTTATGGATGTTCCCGGGAATAGTAAGAAAACAGTAAAAATAACGGCAGACGCTCGCGGAACATTCATGTTCCCTTAAGCGCCGCGCCGATTTGAACGGAGGCCGGCAAATGTTAGAAGATATTTTACAACTGCTTGAACAAAAAGAATATGCGGCAGTCAGGCAACAACTGAGCACCCTTAACCCCATCGACACGGCCGTCATGCTGGAAGAAGCAAACGAGCGGCAGACCCTCATCATATTCCGTCTGCTGCCCAAGGAACTGGCGGCAAATACATTCGTTGAACTGTCAGCAGACCGCCAGGAGGCGCTCATCAAGGCTTTCAGCGACAGCGAGTTGGAGGAGGTTATCGACGAGTTATACCTCGACGATGCCGTCGACATTATTGAAGAAATGCCGGCAAATGTGGTGGCTCGCATACTGCGTCACACCGACGCCGACACTCGCATGCGCATTAACGAAGTGCTCAACTACCCCGACGACTGCGCCGGCAGTCTGATGACCATTGAGTATGTCAGCCTGCGCGCCGATGTGACCGTCGCTGATGCCTTTTTGACCATTCGGCGCACCGGTATCGACAAAGAGACCATCTACACCTGCTATGTTGTCGGGCCCGACCGTCGGCTGATGGGCGTAGTGACGGCCAAGGCGCTGATGCTGGCCGACCCCGACAGCCTGATCAGCGAAATAATGGACACAAATGTCATCAGCGTGGGCACCCTTGAGGACAAGGAAGTGGTGGCGCAGACCTTCAGCAAGTACGACATGCTGGCACTGCCGGTGGTTGACGGCGAAAACAGGTTGGTCGGCATTGTAACGGTTGACGACGCCATTGATGTCATGGAGGAGGAAGCCACCGAGGATATCGAAATGATGGCGGCCATTACGCCGACCGACAAGCCGTACATGAAAACCGGCGTGTTTGAAACCTGGCGCAAGCGTATTCCGTGGCTGTTGCTGCTCATGATATCAGCCACTTTCACCGGCAGTATCATTCAGTCATTCGAAGGCGCACTGGCGGCGTATGTGGTGCTGACCGCCTTCATCCCGATGCTGATGGACACCGGAGGCAACTCGGGCAGTCAGGCCAGCGTTTCGGTCATACGCGCACTATCGCTGGGCGATGTTGAGACGCGTGATATTTTTGCTGTAATTTGGAAAGAATTCAGGGTGGCTCTGCTGTGCGGAGTTTCGCTGGCGGCGGCCAACTTTGTCAAAATTTTGCTCGTTGACCGCGTATCCGTCAGCGTGGCCGCCGTGGTGTGCATCACCCTATCGGTGACCGTCGTGGTGGCCAAGATTATCGGGTGCACCCTGCCGATTTTGGCCAAGGCAATCAAGTTGGACCCGGCCGTCATGGCCAGCCCGTTCATCACCACCATCGTTGACGCAGTGTCACTGCTGGTCTACTTTGCAGTTGCATCGTCGGTTTTGGGAATATAAAAAACGCCCCTCTGCGGCGGCTAACCTTATCGGTTTGCGCACACAGAGGGGTGTGTTTTTATATTCCTACTTTTTCTTTGGCAGGGCCATCAGGTTTTGCAGAATCTTGATTACCGCTACAACCATCAGTCCGGCCGCAACAAAGCAAACGGCATACACAACCGCCCACATCACAGCGGCCAGCATCGACTGAACCGACACGGTCTGATAGGCGTATGTTTTGTTGAATATGGACAGAATTTGGGCAATAAATGACACAGGGGACATTGCAAACAGCAGATACGAAATGACGCGAAGTGCAATGCAGACGGTGCGCCCACTGTCGGTGTAAAGGCCGCCGCGCTGTATACTGAGCGTCATCGGCGCGAGCGGCGGGCGAATATCGGCCGCTGTGTCAGACGAGACGGGCGGCTGAACCGCATGTGCATCTTGCGGCGGAACGGAAACGGACGGAGCCGGCGCCGGCTGTGCCGCAGGGGAAAAGGCCGGCGGAGTCGCCTGCTGAGGCGGCTCAGGCTCGGTCGGAGCGGCCGTAGCGGCTTGAGACGCTGTATGTCCTGCACGCCAGTCGAACTGATTGTTCTCCAACTGCGTCGGCTGTGACGGCGCCGCAGTTTCCGGCAGTACAACGCTGACCGTATCCGTCGTTTTATCTTTTTTTGCCATCGTCATTGCCCCCGATTGGTACAAATAGTCAAATAATTACTTACAGTGCATTGTCGGCGGTTATACGGTCAACGCCCATGTACGGACGAAGCACCTCGGGCACAGTGACCGAACCGTCATCGTTCTGGTAATTCTCCAGTATTGCGGCAACAGTGCGGCCGATAGCCACGCCGGAGCCGTTGAGGGTGTGAACCAGTTGCGCCTTATCCTTCGGGTCGCGCTTGAAGCGGATGGCCGCACGGCGAGCCTGGAAGTCCTCAAAGTTGGAGCAACTCGAAATCTCGACATAACGGCCGTAGGACGGCATCCACACCTCGATATCGTAGGTCTTGGCCGATGAAAATCCGAGGTCGCCGCTGCACAGACTTACCACGCGGTATGGCAGTCCCAGCCCCTGCAAAACGCGCTCAGCGTCATGGGTGAGCGACTCCAGTTCCTCGTATGAGTTCTCGGGGTCAGCAAACTTGACCAGTTCCACCTTGTTGAACTGGTGCTGGCGAATGAGGCCGCGCGTGTCGCGTCCGGCTGAGCCGGCCTCGGCGCGGAAGCAGGCCGAATAGGCGCAGTACTTGATGGGCAACTGCTTGCCGTCAAGTATTTCGTCGCGGTGCATATTGGTCACCGGCACCTCGGCCGTCGGGATGAGGAAGTAGTCGTTGGTCAGTTTGAAGGCGTCCTCCTCGAACTTCGGCAATTGGCCGGTGCCCGTCATTGACGCACGGTTGACCATGAAGGGCGGAAATACCTCGGTGTAGCCGTGCTCGGTGTGGGTGTTCAGATAATAGTTTATGACAGCGCGCTCGAGGCGTGCGCCCAGCCCCTTGTAGAAGTGGAAACGGGCACCCGTAACCTTGGCGGCCGTCTCGGGGTCAAGTATGCCCAAATCGGCGCCGATGTCCCAGTGAGCCTTGGGCTCATAGTCAAACTTGGTCGGCTCGCCGCAACGGCGAACCTCCTCATTGTCGGCGTCGGATTTGCCCACCTTGACGCTATCGTGCGGAACATTCGGTATGGTGTAGAGTATCTCCTTTTGCTTTGCCTCAAGTTCGGCCAGTTCAGCGTCCAACTCCTTGACGGCGGCGGCGCACTGCTTCATCTCAGCCAAAAGGTCGGATACATCCTTGCCCTCTTTCTTATACATGGGGATATTCTTGGAGGCGGTGTTCTGCTCTGACTTGAGCGCCTCACTCTTCATGGTGATTTCGCGGCGGCGCGCGTCAATCTCCAGCAGGCGGTCAATGGACTCGTCCAGATTGCCGCCGCGGTTGCGAACAGCCTGCTTGACCTTATCGGGATTGGCTTTGATGAATTTGATGTCTAACATTTTCTATTACCGTCCTTTAATGAATTACTGTAAATTATTGATTGCCGGCCAATCTGCGTGCCAGATCGGTCAGGTCATCGTCTGAATAAAACTCAATTTCCAACTTGCCCTTGCCGTCGGAGCCGGTCACCCTGACGCGCCGTCCGAGTTCCTCCTTGAGCGCCAGTTCGACCTCTTTGTAATATCCCGCCATCGGCCGAGACTGCACATCGGCGCGGCGCGGCTTGCGCCCCACACGCTCAATGTCGCGCACGCTTGCACCGCGCAAGGCCAGTTCAAGCCCCTCCGCGCGGCTGTCACCGTCAAGATTTATCAGCGCGCGGGCGTGTCCGGCGGTGATATCGCCGCTCTTGACATGCTGTAAGATATCGTCGGGCAAGGCGAGCAGACGCAGTGCGTTTGCTACGGCGGGGCGTGATTTGCCCACGCTCTCGGCTACATCAGCCTGGGTCATGCCGAATTTGTCCATCAAATATTTGTAGCCCTCGGCCGCTTCAATGGCGTTGAGGTCCTCGCGCTGTAGGTTCTCGATAAGCGCCAGTTCCATGCACTCGGTGTCGCTCATTTCGCGTATGATGACCGGCACACTGTCAAGTCCGGCCATGCGGCACGCGCGCCAGCGGCGCTCGCCGGCCACAATTTGGTATGTGGAGTTGGGCATCGGCCGCACGGTGATGGGCTGTAACAGCCCGTGACGGCTGATTGAATCGGCCAGTTCAGCCAACGCGTCGGCGTCAAACTCCTTGCGCGGCTGGTCGCGGTTGGGCTCGATTTCGCTCAGTCGCAAAGTGGTCGGTGACGCGGAATCGCTTGCATTGTCGCTGAACAGCGACTCAAGCCCGCGACCAAGTCCCTTCTTTTTAACAGCCAAAAATATCTCTCCTTTTATCCTTGCTTATTTATAATCTCGGCGGCCAGACTGTCATAGGCCATCGCCCCTTTGTTACTGCGGTCAAAGTACTGAATGGGCTGGCCGTAACTGGGCGCCTCGGACAGCCGCACGGTGCGCGGTATGACGGTGGAATAGACCTTTTTCGGAAAAAACCGCTTGACTTCGCTGACCACTTGCTGTGTCAAATTAAGGCGGCCGTCATACATGGTCAGCAGCACGCCGTCCAGTTCAAGTTGCGGATTGTACCTCTGCTTGACCAGCCGTATGGTGGACATCAGTTGCGACAAGCCCTCCAGCGCGTAGTATTCGCACTGAATGGGCACAAGCACGGTGTCGCTGGCCGTCAGCGCATTGAGTGTAATAAGCCCGAGCGACGGCGGACAGTCGAGCAATATGTAATCGTAACTCTCGCGCACCAGCGACAGAGCCGTTTTGAGCACCGTTTCGCGGTGAGGCACCTCAATCATCTCGATTTCAGCCCCGGCGAGGTCCATGTTGGCAGGCACCACGCTGACCTTCTCAAATGCCGTCTGCACCGCAGTATCAGCGATGGACGCGCCATTGATGAGCACATCGTAACTGGACAGTTTGAGACCGCGCTTGTTGATGCCCAGACCGCTGGTAGAATTGCCCTGCGGGTCAATATCGACCAGCAAAACCCGTTTGCCGGCCTTGCCGAGGCCGGCGGTCAAGTTGACAGCGGTGGTCGTTTTGCCGACGCCGCCCTTTTGATTAACGACCGATATTATCTTGCCCACATTATCACCTGTAAAAAATGTTTGATTAACATTTAGTATACCACACTTATGCGGCAATTTAAAGTCCATTTTGCCTTTTTTGGCAAAAAAAGAGCGGCCGAGCGAGATTGAGCCGTATGTAAGCGGTAAAACATGTGCCGCGGTGCAGTATAACGCCGTCAATTTGAACGGTCAGCAAGATTAAGACGCACCAAAAGGCGCCGTGTTTCACGTGAAACACAGCGCCGAAGTTTATTTGAACAGTGGCAGTTGCTGGCCGCCCTTGGGGATTATCACAGTGTATTTGATGAAATCGTCGTTTTCAACCTGGTCACAGCGCGCGTCCAGCCCTGAACGGCGCAGTGTGTCGACCGCTTTGGACAGCGTGTTGATGTAAATACGGTAGTCCTTGATTATGTGCAGGCGGACGGCCGGCTTGCGCTCGTCCTCTTTGCGCAGCAAACCGTCAATATAGCACTCGGCATCAGCCACACCCAAGCCGTTGGCGATTATGTGGTCGAGCGCTTCTACGCGCAGGCCTTCATCGTCGATTTTGAGCAGCACGCGGGCATGGCGCTCGGTCAGGCGCGCCGAAACAATGCGCTCGCGCTCGGCAGGAGACAGTTTGAGCAGACGCAATTTGTTGGCCACCGTCGACTGCGCCTTACCGAGGCGGGCCGCCGCCTCCGACTGGGTCATGTTCCACTCGCGCATCATGCGCAATATGCCCTCGGCCTCCTCAAAAGGGGACAAGTCCTGCCGCTGCATATTCTCAATCAGGCCGAGCAGTGCCGAGCGTCGGTCGTCGGCCGTATGTACCACACACGGAATTTCGGCCAGTCCGGCAATTCGCGCGGCGCGCAGTCGTCTTTCACCGGCAATCAACTCGTAACAGCCGTCATCCAGCCGCCGTACGGCAATGGGTTGAAGCAGCCCGTTTTTGCGTATAGAGTCGGCCAAATTTTCCAGTTCCGCCACATCAAAACTGCGGCGCGGTTGAAACGGACTCGGCATTATCAGCCCGATAGGCACCGTTGTCAGTTTCACCTTTCTTTTCGCACTTCTGAATGTCTGCATAAAAAATCGCCTCACTCTGTCCTTTTGGGACAAGTATAGGGCGATTTTTGAGCAATATTCAACTGAAATCGGTCGAGCGAAAATCGGCTTTTTCTCTGTTAAACTGTTAAACGAGAGGGAATTTGGCAATTTTGGCCGATTTTCTGGGGTAGGCTGTCGGCGTTTGCGACCGTTTATTGACCACGGCGATACAGCGCCTGCTGCCGTCGGGCAGGGTGAAGTCGCTCGTTTTATCAAGCAGGCCGCCCATGGTCTCGATGGCCTTTTTGGCACCGTCCAGTTCTTCGGGCAGTGACGGCCCCTTGAGCGCCACAAAACTGCCGCCCACCTTAACAAATCCAAGGCAGTACTCGCTGAGTTCGCGCATATTCGCCACAGCGCGTGCGGTGGCGAAATCGTACTGCTCGCGCATGTCGGGACGCGCCGCCGCATCCTCTGCACGCATATGAACAGCACTGACCGTCAGCGCCAGTTCATCTGCCACTGCCGACAAAAAGTTTACCCGCTTGCCGGTTGAGTCAAGGGCCGTGACCTGCATGTCGCCGCGTACGATAGCGATGGGCAGGGCAGGAAAGCCGGCGCCGCTGCCGACATCAATAAGCGACGCTCCCTCTGCCGGCTCGGCGGCGGCAAAGAAGGTCAGGCTGTCGGCAAAATGCCGCACGACAATGGCGTCGGGGTCGGTTATGGCCGTCAGGTTGAATTTTTGGTTCCACTCGAGCAACATGGCCGCATAACGGTCAAATTTGTCGGTCGCGCCGTCGGTTATCTCCACACCGAAAATGCCGGCGGTGCGCACAAGCAGTTCTTTTGAAATAATCATTGCTTTCTCCTTTTGTCCAGCCAAATGAGCAAAACGGTTATATCAGCCGGATTGACGCCCGAAATACCCGCCGCCTGACCTATGCTGAGCGGTCGAATGGCCTTCAGTTTCTCGCGTGCCTCCAGCCGCAGGCCGACTATCTCGTCGTAATTGATGTCATCGGGGAGGGTGCGGCGCTCAAGACGCTTAAGTTGGTTGGCGGCCGCCTGCTGGCGCTTGATATAGCCCTCATATTTTATCTCAATTTCCACCTTTTCAATTACCGCCGCAGGGAGAGGGCCGCGCGCGCTGTCAAAGGGCGCCAGACAGCGGTAATCAAGTTGCGGGCGGCGGATGAGTTCGTCCATGCGTATGCCGGTGGTGATTGGCGATGTTTCACGTGAAACAAGCAGTTGGTTTATCTCATCGCCCGGAGCGACCACAACGCTGTGCAGACGGGCGATTTCGGCGCGCTTTTGCTCCATGCGTTTTTCAAATTTCGCCCAGTCGCCGTCACCGACCAGGCCGATTTCGCGGCCAATCGGCATCAGCCGTTCATCGGCATTGTCCTGCCGCAAAAGCAGTCGGTATTCACTGCGGCTGGTCATCATACGATAGGGGTCGGTGCAGCCTTTGGTAACCATGTCGTCGATGAGTGTGCCGATATAGGAGTCGGCGCGCGAAAGCACCAGAGGCGGTTTGCCCTGCACCGACAGCGCGGCGTTAATGCCGGCGACAAGGCCTTGCGCGGCCGCCTCCTCATAACCCGACGAGCCGTTGAACTGTCCGGCGCCAAACAGCCCGGGTATGTCCTTGAACTCAAGGGTCGCCTTGAGCGCAGTCGGGTCAACGCAGTCGTACTCGATGGCGTAGGCGGTGCGCATCATCTGCACATGCTCCAGGCCCGGAATGGTGCGGTACATCTGCAGCTGCACATCCTCGGGCAGGGAACTCGATGCGCCCTGAAGGTACATTTCCTCGGTGTTTAAGCCGCACGGCTCGATAAAGAGTTGGTGGCGCTTCTTGTCCGGAAAATGCACAATCTTGTCCTCCAGACTGGGGCAATAGCGCGGGCCCACGCCTTCAATCTTGCCTGAATAGAGGGGAGAGCGGTCAATATTGTCCAGGATAACCTGCTTGGTTTTCTCATTTGTATATGTGATGTGGCAAACCGCCTTGTTTTGCACCCGACCGTCTGACGAAAAAGACAGCGGAGACAAATTTTCATCGCCCGGCTGAATCTCCAGCACGGAAAAGTCGATGCTTGCTCGGTCAATTCTGGCCGGAGTGCCCGTCTTGAACCGTCGCAAAGGCAGTCCCAGCCGCTTAAGCGACTCGGCCAATTCGGTCGCCGGAAAGACGCCGTCAGGCCCGCTTTCGTAACTGGTGTCGCCAATGTAAACCCGCCCGCCGAGGAAGGTGCCGGTTGCGACAATGACTGCGGCGGCGGTATAAACCGCGCCCAGCCGAGTCACCAGCCGCCAGCCGTCGCCGTCGCGCTCGACAGCCACAATCTCGGCCTGCTTAAGGTCCAGCCCCGACTGCAACTCAAGCGCGTGTTTCATATATGCGCTGTAATCGCGTCGGTCGACCTGAGCTCGCGGGCTGTGCACCGCCGGCCCCTTACCGGTATTGAGCATGCGCAGTTGTATCATCGTTGCGTCTGCGGCGCGCGCCATCTCGCCGCCAAGGGCGTCAATTTCCCGCACAAGGTGTCCCTTGGCCGAGCCGCCGATAGCGGGATTGCACGGGCAGTTGCCCACCCAGTCCATATTTATCGTAAACACCGCCGTGCGGCATCCCAGGCGCGCGGATGCCAGTCCCGCCTCGATTCCGGCGTGTCCGGCGCCGATGACGGCTATGTCGTAACCATCCAAATAATACTGCTTGTCCAACTTATCCACCTATATATTGTATATTGATTTATTTACCTACACAAAATCTGCTAAATACATCATCAATTACCGAGTCGGAAACACATTCGCCGGTCAACTCGGCCAGCGCCGTCAGCCCGTCCGAGATGCACACCCCGACAGCGTCGATTGTCACGCCTGAAGCGGCGGCGTCAATGGCCGCAGAGAGATGCTCACGGCAGCGAACACAGCAGTCGCGCTGGCGCTCGCTTTGCAGCAGGGGAGCCGACGGGTCGATTTTCCACCTTTCGGCCACGGCGGCAACAGCGGCGGCAATCTCGTCGGTGCCAAGCCCACTGCCGGCGGCAACGGTAACAGTGCAGTCGACGGCCGCCTCGATTGCTCCGCGCTCAATAATTTGCGGCAAGTCAGCCTTGTTGATTATGGCCACACACGGCTTGCCGTCAAGGGCCGACAAAAGCCGGCGGTCGTCCTCGTCAAGCGCCCGCGAGCCGTCAAAAACCGCTATCGCCAGTTGGCATCGGCGCAGGCGGCTGTCGGCCATATCGACGCCGATACGCTCGACCTCGTCGGCGGTATCGTGCAGTCCGGCGGTGTCGCTCAGACGCAGTTTGACCTCGCCCAGCATCACCGACTCCTCGATGACATCGCGCGTCGTACCGGCAACATCGGTCACAATCGACCGCCGACAGCCGACCAGCAAATTCATCACCGTCGACTTGCCGACATTGGGCTTGCCGACAATGGCCGTATCAATTCCTTCGCGCATCAGACGGCCGCTCTCAAATCCGGCAATCAGACGCTCCAGTTTGCCGTCCACCTCGCGTAGGCCGCTTACCAGTCCATCGGCGGTGACATACGGCACATCTTCGTCGGGAAAGTCAACCCATGCGGCGATGTCGGCTGACAGCGACACCAACCGGTCGCGGCAATCGGTCACCGCATCGTACACAGCGCCCTGCCGTCCGGCCAGCGCGGCCGCATGTTCCTCGCGCGACTGCGCGCCGATAAGGTTCATCACCGACTCGGCCTCGGACAAATCGAGTTTGCCGTTCAAAAAGGCGCGGCGCGTAAACTCGCCAGCCTCGGCCTGGCGGGCGCCGGCGGCTATCGCGGCGCGCAGTACGCGTCGCAAAATATACACACCGCCGTGACAACTCAGTTCCACCGTGTCATCGCCAGTGTAAGAATGGGGCGCAGCAAACCGAAGGGCGACGCACTCGTCGATGACGCCGTCTGTATCATGCACATGACCGAACAGGGCCGTATAGCCGGCTATTTCACTCAGTTTGCGGCCGCCGACCGAGTCGAAAATACGCTCGGCGATGTCGACGGCGGCGGCACCGCTGATGCGCACCACGCCCAGTCCGGCGCCGGCCAGCGGCGTAGACACCGCCGCGATGGTATCGTTCATACCCTCAAGCACTCTGATTTGCCCCCTTTGCATTTACAAAAAAGAGGGACTGTCGGCGCGCGCCGCTAAGTCCCCCTCGTTAAACTCTATTAGTCGATGCGGCCGTAAAGCGGCGCATCTCCCGCATCCTTCATAACCTCGCGCGTGGGAGCAGACGGAGCAGGACGGCGCCCCGAAGAACGCCTGCGGCCGCCGTCGCGGCGATTGCGGTTGTAGCGCGGACGCTCGGGCAAAGCCTCCTCCTTGTTCTCAAGGCCGATTATAACGCGGCGGCCGCGGCTGTCGGTCACCGACCAACTGGTAACGCCCTCAATCTCTTGCACCGCAGTGTGAATTATGCGGCGCTCATAGGGATTCATCGGCTCAAGCGACTGATTTCTCTTGGTCTCGAGCGACTGGCGCGCCATACGCTCGGCCAGCGCGCGGAGGGTCTGCTCGCGCTTCTCACGGTAGCCGTTGGTGTCGAGCACGATGCGCGAGTAGCCGCTCTTGTCGCTGTTGTTAGCCAGCGAGCAAAGATACTGCAGTGCATCGAGCGTCTCACCGCGGCGGCCGATAATGACGCCGAGCCCCTCGCCCTCGATATTTAACTTTATGCCGTCCTCAATTTCCTCAGTGGTGACGGACAGATTCTTAAGCCCCATTTTATCGAGCACATCGCTGAGATATTTGACCGCATCGTCAGCGTTGCCGACCGTCGGCTTTTTGCTCTTTTGCTCAGCCGCGGCGGCCTCAGCGGCGGCCTTTACCTGCTTGGACTTGTCGCTCGAAGCGGCAACCTCGCCCTGACGCTGTTTTGCCTTGGCGGCGCGCTCCCTGGGCGCAGGCTTCTGGCGGCGCTCTTGCTTGTCGGCCTTCTCATAAAATACGCGTACCTTCGCCGGACGCCCGCCGAAAAGACCGAACTTTTTCTTAATCGGCATGTCGATTATCTCGAACTGCACTTCATTTTCACCTGCGTCGCCCAGTTGGAGCAGAGCGGCCTCGTGAGCCTCCTCAACGGTCGAGCCGGTCGCAATTGCTTCTATTGTCACTTGTATTCACCCTTTCTTAATGGCTGGTCATTGTTTGAAAGAGGCCATGCGCGCCTCTTCCACCTTGCGTCTGGCGCGAATCTCCTTGGCCTCCAGTTTGGCAATGGTGCGCGACGGTGCAAATAGATACTGCATGGCCGTCATAATAATCATGCTGATGAAGTTGGAGAAAGCCCAGTAAAGTCCCACGGCGCCGGGCACGGTAAAGGCGATGATGAGCGAAAACACCGGCATCATCAGCATCATGCCCATGGTATTCGGAGCGCCGGGATTGTTTATCTTTTGCATTATCGATGAAACAAAGGCCGACAGCAGAGAAGTCAAGAATGACAGCAGCGGAATTATCCACAAAATGCTGACGCCGTCAGCAAACGAGGGCGTCTCGGTCAGGTTGATGCCGAAAAAAGTGAAGTTGACGCCGTCAGCCGCCGAGTGCAGAGGAGCGAACTCGGAGCCGGTCAGTTTGCTCAGACCGTTGAGCAGTTGATGCTCGGTCACAGTCGACGCGTCAGCGATGTTCATGATGTTGGCAAAAGCCGCCTTGGCCGATTCAACCAGCGTGCTGTTTACGCCCAGCATCAGGGTGAACGGTGAACGAATAACATTATAAATAGCGATAAAGAAAGGCATGCGTATGAACAGCAGCAGACAGCCCATCATGGTGGATGTTCCGCTCTCCTGATACAGCTTGTTCATCTCGTCATTATAACGGTTGCGATCGGATTCGTAGTATTTTTCCTTTATCTTTACCATCTTGTTTTTCATGCGGGCCTGCGAAGCATTGCCCTTTTGCTGTTTGATGTTAAGAGGCATAAAAACCAGGTTGATGGCCAGTGTAAAGAAGAATATAGCCAGCGGAAAACTTCCGCCGAAAATCGAGCAAAACCATTTGAGTATATAACCCATCGGTTTAACAAATATGGTGTTAAACATGTCTACTTCCTTTCACCGCGGTCAGCGCGCCAGCGCCCCTTGGGCGGCACGGGGTCGAACCCTCCGCGGCAGAGTGGGTTGCACCGAATAATACGGCAAATTGACAGCAGGCTGCCCTTGAGGGCGCCATGCACCTCGACGGCCTCTAACGCGTAGGCCGAACACGACGGCGTAAACCGACAGCACGCACCGCCCTTGGCCGGTGAAATATACCGCTGATAAAGGCTGATAAGCCTAATAATCAGCCCTTTCACGGCCTGTTACCCATGCACCCGGCCTCGGTCAGATGCGCTGTGATAACCGGCACCAAATCGGTGCTCTTGCACCCGGCGGTGCGACTGCGCGCCACAAAAACGATGTCGTAGCCCCCGCAAATGGACGGCTCCGCCCCGAGCAGGGCGGCACGAATGACCCGACGCGCGCGGTTGCGCGTGACGGCGTTGCCGATTTTCTTGCTCGAGGTTATACCTATACGACAATGACCCGCACGGTTTTTCATCACATAAGTAACCAGTGCAGGGTGTACAAAACTCTTGCCGCGATGGTAAACGCGGCGAAAGACAGTGTTCTCTTTTATCGTCTCAAGCGTCAAAAAAATCCCTCTGTCCTGATAATTCGGCAGAAAAACAAAGGCCACACATAGGTGGCCGTTTTGTTAATAAGACAGTCTCTTTCTGCCCTTTGCTCTGCGGCGAGCAAGCACCTTGCGTCCGTTGCGGTCGGCCATTCTCTTGCGGAAGCCGTGCTCCTTTTTACGATGCAACTTCTTCGGCTGGTAAGTTCTCAGCATTTTACCCCTCCGTTCCTTTGATCGGGTAGTCCCAGTCATAATATACCGCCCCGAGGGCGGCTGCGGACAAAAAACATAGCCCTACAAGGTAAGATTATATAATACCAGATGCGCTTATGTCAACCAAAAATAGCAAATTTTTTTCAGAATATTTATCTGCGCCGGTCGGCCGTCCGCAACAATTTGCGACTGTGGAGCCGATGCGATGCGCCAAAGCGCAATATATTGGGGAATAAAAATTTACAGCCGCTCGGCCGATATCAACTTGCAGTCGGTGTAATACCAGCCCAAAATCTCCCTGTAATCGCTGCCGAGGCCGGCCAAATAGTTGGCGCCGTACTGACTCATTCCCACGCAGTGGCCGTATCCCTGCACCTTGAAATTAAAGGTGCCGTCGGCGTAGGTTACTTCAAAAACGGCCGAGCGCAGTCCAAGCAGTGAGCGCACCCGACTGCCGCTGAGGCTTTGACCGCCAAGCGAGATTTTGGTCACCGTACCGCTCGATGAGCGCGAGATGTCGCCCAGCCACTTTGCCGCGTCGCCGGTCAGTTTGACTTCATCCGACAACTTTTCGGCCAGTTCGGCAGGGGTAAAACTGCGCTCGCTGAGGTAGTCGGGCGACAGCAAGTCGCCCACGCTGTCCACCGGCTGCAAATATGAATAGTCACTGCCCCACATAACCTCGGCCGACTCAGTGCGGCCGGCCGATACGGCGTGGTAGGCGGCCAGTATCGGCCTGCGGTCGTCATCGGCAATTATGTATCCGCCGACCTCGTCAATGAGGCTGTCCAGTCTCAGGCAGTATTCGTCGGCGCGCTCGCCCCAGTCCCTGCGCGCATCGGAGCGCGACTTGTACGCCTGATCGTCGGTGCTGTTGGTAATGTCGTACTTTTTGTCGGCGTTTTCGGCGGTGCGGTAAAGGGTGAAGGTGTGCGAAGCGATTATCTGCGCCTTGAGCGCTTCATCGCCGTTTGACATGGACATTTCGGCGGCCGTAACGCCGAAAAGGTAGTCCCTCAGCGACAGTTTGATGACGGCGCCGCTGTCGCAGTCAAGCATGTGCACTTGCCCCAGAGTGTCGACATCGGCCGAGCCGCCGGGGGTGCCGGCGGCGTCTTTGCCCAGCGAAATGAGCGGGATACACACTGTGCTTATGAGCAAAAACAGGGCCACAAACAAATATTTTCGTTTCATCAAACCATCCTTTCGGTCGCAATGCTGTGAATAAAACGGCTCATCGTGTCTTGACAATTTAATGTAAATGATGTAGAATTATTTATCTGTAAACAAAATTCCCAAAGGAGGGGCTTAAATGGATATTCCAATGGATGTCTTGTCCAGTTTATGCAGCGAATTTAGCAAATATAACTGCATCGACCCGCTCGACTACGAAAAGTATCATGTTAAACGCGGACTGCGAAACGAGGACGGCTCAGGTGTAATGGCCGGTCTGACCCGCATCTGCAATGTGCACGGATATATAATTGACGATGGCGAGAGGCAGCCGGTCGACGGCCGGCTGTTCTACCGCGGAATAGATATCGGTGATATCATCGCCGGCTGCCGCAGTGACGGCCACTTCGGCTTTGAGGAGGTCATCTGGCTGTTGCTGTTCGGCTATCTGCCCGACAGAACGCGCCTTGAGTGGTTCAAGAATGTACTGGCCAACAGCCGCGATTTGCCCGACTATTTTGCCGAGGATATGATTATCAAGGCGCCGTCGCCCAATATTATGAACAAGATTTCGCGCTCGGTGCTGGCTCTGTACTCATACGACAACAATCCCGACGATATCTCGACCGAAAATGTACTGCGCCAGTCAATCAGTCTTATCGCCAAACTGCCCACCATTATGACCTATGCGTATCAGGTCAAGCGGCGCTACTACGACGGCGAAAGCATGTTTTTCCATCCCATCGACACAAATCAGACCATAGCCGAGTTTGTGCTCTCCAACATTCGTCCCGACCGCAAGTTCACCGAACTTGAGGCCAAGGTCATCGACGAATGCCTGATACTGCACGCCGACCACGGCGGCGGCAACAACTCTGCCTTCACCACCCGCGTACTCTCATCGTCCGGCACCGACACATACGCCGCCATTTCGGCCGCCGTCGGCTCACTCAAGGGGCCACGCCACGGCGGTGCCAATATCAAGGTGCTTGAGATGCTCGAAATGCTCAAAGCCGAGATAGGCGATAACTGGACCGACGGCGAGATTCGCGACTATATCGTGCGGCTTATCAAGCGCGAAGCCGGCGACAAATCGGGCCTGGTGTACGGCATGGGCCACGCTGTTTACACCGTCAGCGACCCGCGCGCCATCATACTCAAACAGCGCGCTCTCGAACTGACCCAGTCGTCTGAACTGTATAACGACTTCAAACTGCTCGACGCTATCGAGCGCCTCATGCCTCATGTGCTGGCCGAACTCAAGGGAGGCGAGTTGAGCATCTGCGCCAATGTCGACCTTTACAGCGGGCTTGTCTACCGCTCCATGGGCATATCGCCCGACCTGTTTACGCCACTGTTCGCCGTATCGCGTATAGCCGGTTGGTGTGCGCACCGCATTGAAGAAATTACCTCAAATTCTCGCATTATTCGCCCCGCTTACAAGGCGGTTTCGACCAAGCAAAGTTACATTCCGCTTGACAAAAGATAATTCGGGGGCAACAAAATGAAGCGAAAAGCATTGCTGTTCACCACCGTTTTTACATCGGTCGTGCTAATGGTCCTGCGCGTCATTCAGCAACTAATAATGATTGATCCCGAGACAGGGTTTTGGTTCGGCGGCTACGACGCGGCGGGCAACACCCTGACGGGGCTCATGCTGGCCGCGGTTCTGCTGATGATACTGCTGTCACGGACGACCGCCTCCGGCCGTGAAGTCAGACTGCCTGAGCGCAGTCGGGCACTGGCCGTCTTTGCGGCTCTGCTCGGGCTTGTAATGTTCATTGACGGCTTATCGGCGCTCTTTGACGGCGGTTTCATGAGCGTGATATACACCTTTTCCGCTGTGTGCGGCGCAGCCGCACTGTGCTGGTGGGCCCTCTCGCTGCTCGGCATATGCCGATTCAAGCCGCAGGCAATGCTTGCCTGCTCCCTTTTCGGCGTTGTCAGCCTTGCCGCAGATATTGTCGACTTTGTCGGTCAGGTCACCATCTGCCAATCGCTGTTTGATATACTCAGCAGTTGCGCTTTGACGCTGTTTCTCGTCTCGGCGGCCAAATATGCCTACTGCTATAGCGGAGATAAGACGGTCGGCCGCAGTCTGATGTGCTGGTCGTCGCTGGCCGCAGTGATGTGCGGTCTGCCGCTGATGACGCGCATTTTGACCACCGTGCTCGGCGGGACTTACTCCCACGCCTTTACTTTCAACGAGGCCACCAAACTGTTTGCCGCCATGTGTGCTTTTGCCGTCGTTGCAGTTATGAAAACGGCGACAATTAAGAAACCTGACTAACGACTGGAGCTGAATTTAGTGGAAATTTTTATCATCTGCCTGTTGTTTGCCCTCGGCATCGTCCTCATTGTAAAGGGCGGTGACTGGTTCGTTGATGCCGCCGGCTGGATTGCCGAGGTATCCGGCATACCCAAGTTTGTCATCGGCGCAACCATAGTCAGTTTGGCCACCACTCTGCCTGAGTTGCTGGTCTCCCTCTTTGCCACCATCGAGAGTGTAACCGCCACCGACCCGGCCATCATCGCCGCCGACCGTGCCATCGCGGCCGGCAACGCCATCGGCTCGGTAACAGCCAACATCGGCCTGATAATGGCCATATCCATCATATTTATGCCCGGCAAGGTGCCGCGCCGTCAGTTCGCGCCCAAGGCGGCCATGATGATGGCCGCCTGCCTGATACTGGTCATTTTCTCGCGCGGCGGCAGTTTGGGCATGCTGCCCAGCGTGTTGCTGATAATCATATTCGCCGTATTTATCACCGAAAATGTAATATCAGCCAAGCGCGGCAGTGACCCCGCCGTGGTCGAACTGGCCGACACCGGCAAACCGACCAAAAGGGTGGTAACCGTCAACATACTCAAGTTCATCTTCGGTGCCGCCGGCATTGTCATCGGCGCGCAACTGCTGGTTGATTACGGCAAGCAACTGGCCACTCTTATCGGCGTGCCGGAGGAGATAATCGCCGTCACCATGATTGCCATCGGCACATCTCTGCCCGAGTTGGTCACCACCATCACCGCCATTGCCAAGAAGGAGTCGTCCATGTCCATCGGCAACATCGTCGGTGCGAACATACTCGATTTGACCATGATTCTGTCGGTCTGCTCCTTTGTTTCGGGCGGCACGCTGGAGGTGCCGGCGCAGACGGTCAATATTGATTTGTGGGCCTGCCTCGCGGTCGGCGCCATCGCCGTTGTGCCCACCGTCATCACTCAGCGGCTGCGCCGCTGGCAGGGCTTCGCACTGCTGGGCATTTATGTGGCCTATGTGGTGTACATCTGTGTAGTATAACTTATAACTGTATAAAAACCGGAGCGGCACTGTATAGGCGGTGTCGCTCCGGTTGTTTTATGTGCTATTTAATGTCTGCTCAGTCTCGCTTGGCGCGCACGCAGAATTTGTCACCGCGGTAGATGTCACTGCCGTTCTCAAGGTCGAGGAAAAGCAGGTCGTGCTCGGTCGTCTGCTTTTCGGGCGGAGGCGGGGTCATGTAGTCCCCAAACGCAATGCGCAGATAGGCGTCATAGCCCACCGGCACGGGCAGTTGGGTGTCCTCAAACGGCATCATGACCGCCGAGGCAAAGGCATCGGCCGGATACTCATTTTGCATGTACCCAACACCGGCACACAGTTCGGTTATCTTGGTACAGTCGCTGATTTTGTACTTGCTCATCTTGCGTTCAGCCAGCCGCCACAGTTTATACCGCCACGAGGCAAAAGGCACCAGCATCAGCAGTGCGCGGCTGCCTATGGCCATAATGCCGCCGTGCTTGACCGGCACCACCTGAGACATGAACAGCGAATAGACCATTGCCCACAGTTTTTGCTTGCGGCGCTCGCCGCGGTCGGCCGGACAGCCGTCAATGGGAAAAATGTCGATGACCAGCCCCTGCGGAATGTCCAGTTGCGCCAGTTGCGGGCGGACGGCCGTCGTTTTTCGGTCGACCATGGTGGTAAAGATGTTGCCGCAGAAGCGCTCGCTGTCTGTTTTGAGCAAATCGTACCGCTCGCCGCTCTCTTGCTCGCGCCAAAGGCCGACCAGACGCTCATAGTCCTCGCGCGGCATGAACACATCGAGGTCATCGTCCCACGGAATGAACCCGTGATTGCGCACGGCGCCGATACAACCGCCGCCGCACATAAAGAATGTCAGGCCGTTGCGCTCGCAAAAGCCCTTGAAATATTTTATCATATCCAGCGTCTTTGACTGTATGCCGTGCAGTTGCTCATCGCTGAGGGTGATAAACCGCTTCTTTTCCTGCCGCTCGGATTTGCGCTCCAATACGCCCAGCCCCCCAAGTATAAGTAAAAACAGCAAACCGGTCTGCATCCACATCAGCGTCATGTCGACCATGCCGTGCACCACTGACGATGCCATCGCGGCCAGTATGAGCGACGACGCTACAGGGTTGATGTGACGGTAGTGATTGCGGATAAGCGACACGGCAAACCGCGCAAAATATATTGCCAGCAGAGCCGTGCCGACCACGCCGAAATTAAGCAGTGGGTCGAGTATCAGGTTATGCGCGTGATGGGTGTGCCACAAATTGAGGCTGAAGTCGGGGTCATATGACGGCCACTGTCCGGTTGCGCGGTACTGCTCGCACAAAAAATGGTAACTCATGCCGCCGCGGCCAAAGAGCGGCGCCGTACCGATGGCTTGAAGTGACGCCTCCCATATGCGCACGCGGCGATTAAAGGTCAGTTCGGCCTGACCGACGCGCGGAATTATCTTGGGCAGCAGTTCGGGGTACAAAAGCACGGTAAACATACCGACGGCGGCCGCGATGAGCATGATTATCAGCACCTTGTGCCGGCGCGCCATTATCAGCAGAACGGCCACGCCAACGAGCACCTCGACCACCGCGAACATACTGCCGCACAGGTAGATGCCCAGCGCGTTGACGGCGGCAATGATAAAGTAGGTGCGGCGCGTCCCCTCCTGCCGCGTGATGACCTTGTAGGCGCAGATAATTATGACCAAACTGCACACCGTACCGAAATAGTTTGGGTTAAAGTATATCGACTTGCATTGTGGGGCGTACCTCAGGGGATAATAACGCATGACCACCTTTTCAATCACGGCTACGGCCACGCCGAACAGACTCATGGCGCACGCGTCGCTGAGCATGCGCTCAAACAGCAGCCGAGTCATGACCGCGCGCAGATAGAGGGCAAAAAGGAGGGCCAGTGTCAGTCCGATACCGACGACCAGCCCCAGCCAGTTGCCGTGAACAATGGCGGTCAGAGAGGCAACTGTCCCAAACAGTGGCAGCACATAGGTCTCGCGGTAAGCAAATATAAGTTTGCGTGTGCGGCTGCGACACAGCACATAAACCGAGAAGAAAACCATCAGCACGGCCGTAATGACATACGGCAAAAACACCGAGCATGCCGCGCCCAAAACTATATGTCTGTCTGACAGTAAATTTTTACGCAGCGTCGCAGGATTCTTTGCTGTCACATTTCTTCCTCCAATCGGATGAAATTCCCGCACATATTCTAACACATCGCCCCGACCATTTCAACAAAGTAACAATTTTGTAATTAACGGCCGCACGCTTATCGGGCGGCAAAATGGGTCGATTTGGCGCCTGATGGGATGCGGCGCGGCGTCTCCGCCCGAAAAATTCGGGAAAATTTTAACAATCTTGCTGATTTGTCTTGAAAAATAATGGCAAGTATAATAAAATAGTAAAGGTAAAACTGTTTTTACAAATTTTGCATAAATTATGAAAGGGTGTTCACAAATGACCGCACTGAACAAAAAAACCGTAGACGACCTTAAAGTAAAAGGTCAAAAGGTGCTCGTCCGCTGTGATTTCAATGTTCCGCTCAAGAACGGCGTCATCACCGATGAGAACCGCATCGTTGCCGCTCTGCCGACCATCAAGAAGTTGATTGCCGACGGCGCGCAGGTTATCCTTTGCTCTCACCTCGGCAAGCCGAAGGGCGAGCCCAAGCCCGAACTGTCGCTGGCTCCCGTTGCCAAGCGCCTGAGCGAACTGCTGGGACAAGAGGTGGTATTTGCCGCTGATGACAATGTTGTCGGTGACAATGCCAAGGCCGCCGTTGCCGCTATGAAGGACGGCGATGTTGTACTGCTCCAGAATACCCGCTACCGCGCCGAGGAGACCAAGAACGGCGAGGCTTTCAGCAAGGAACTGGGCAGTCTGGCCGACATCTTTGTTAACGACGCTTTCGGTGCCGCTCACCGCGCTCACTGCTCAACCGTCGGCGTTGTCAGTTATGTCAAGGAGGCCGCTGTCGGCTACCTTATCGAGAAGGAACTGAAGTATCTCGGCGGCGCTGTCGAGAATCCGGTTCGCCCCTTTGTCACCATCCTCGGCGGTGCCAAGGTTGCTGACAAACTGACCGTTATCGAAAATCTGCTCAACAAGGCTGACACCCTCATCATCGGCGGCGGCATGTCATACACCTTCCTCGCGGCCAAAGGCTACGGCGTCGGCACCTCTCTGCTCGACAGCGAGAAAATTGACTACTGCGCCGACATGCTCAAGAAGGCTGAGGAAAAGGGCGTCAAAATTTTGCTTCCGGTTGACTGCGTTATCGCCAAGAACTTCCCCGACCCCATTGATGCCGATATCGACACTCAGGTTGTTGACGCCGACAAGATTCCGGCTGACAGCATGAGCCTTGACATCGGACCCAAGACGGCTGAGATGTTTGCCGATGCCGTCAAGTCGGCTAAGACGGTGGTATGGAACGGCCCGATGGGCGTGTTCGAGAACCCGACTCTGGCCAAGGGCACCATTGCCGTTGCCAAATCTCTGGCCGAGACCGACGCTGTTACCATCATCGGCGGCGGCGACTCTGCCGCGGCTGTTAACACCCGCGGCTTCGGTGACAAGATGAGCCACATCTCCACCGGCGGCGGCGCCTCGCTCGAATTCCTCGAGGGCACGGAACTGCCCGGTATCGCGGCTGGCGACAATCAGTAATTTATCAGATATAGGCATACGGCGGCCGCTGTATGCCTACTGTTATGAAAGGATTGCATGTAATATGAATAAAAATTTGCGCAAAGCCGTCATCGCCGGCAACTGGAAAATGAACAAGACCCCCGCCGAAGCGGCCGCTCTCATCAGCGAAATGAAGCCGCTCGTAGCCGACGCCGGCTGCGATGTCGTGCTGTGTGTTCCCTTCATTGACATTCCCGCCGCTGTTGAGGCCGCCAAAGGCTCCAACATCGCCATCGGCGCCGAGAATATCCACTTCAAGGCTTCGGGCGCTTACACCGGCGAAATTTCGGCCGATATGCTCACCGAAGCAGGCGTTAAATATGTTGTGGTCGGCCACAGCGAGCGCCGTCAGTATTTCGGTGAGACCGACCAGACTGTCAACCTGCGCACTCTCGCCGCTGTCAATGCCGGTCTGACCGCCATCGTCTGCGTTGGCGAGACCCTCGAACAGCGTGAACTCGGCTACACCGAGACTCTGCTCAAATTCCAAACCAAGATGGCGCTGACCAATGTGTCGGCCGACCAACTCAAAAACATCATCATCGCCTACGAGCCGGTTTGGGCCATCGGCACCGGCGTTACCGCCACCGCCGAGCAGGCTGACGAGGGCAACGGATATGTGCGTGCCGCCATTGCCGAGATGTACGGCGCCGATGTTGCCGAGACTGTCACCGTGCAGTACGGCGGCTCGATGAACGCCGGCAATGCCGAGGAACTGCTCGGCAAGGTCAATGTTGACGGCGGCCTTATCGGCGGCGCCTCGCTCAAGGCTCAGGACTTCTCGGTCATCGTTAAGGCGGCCGGCAAATAATCATCCGAAAGGAACTAACCACCATGAAAAAACCGGTTGTTTTAACCATAATGGACGGCTTCGGCATCAACGCCCCCGACTCGGGCAACGCCATTGCCGCCGCCAAAACTCCCCGCCTGGACAGCATCTTTTCAAACTGCCCGACCACTCAAATCGGCGCATCGGGCATGGATGTCGGCCTACCTGACGGGCAGATGGGCAACAGCGAAGTCGGACACACCAACATCGGCGCCGGCCGGGTTGTTTACCAGGAATTGACACGCATTACCAAGGCCATCAGCGACGGCGATTTCTTTGAAAATCCCGCATTCTTGGCCGCTGTTGAAAACTGCAAACAGCACGACAGCGCTCTGCATCTGATGGGCCTGCTGTCCGACGGCGGTGTTCACAGCCACATCGAGCACCTCTATGCCTTGGTTGAGTTGGCCCGCCGCGAGGGTCTTGAGCGTGTCTACATTCACGCTCTGCTTGACGGCCGCGATGTGCCGCCGGCCTCTGCCGCCGACTACATCGAACAGTGCAATGCCCGTCTGGCCGAAATCGGCGTGGGCAAGGTTGCCACCGTCGCCGGCCGCTTCTATGCCATGGACCGTGACAACCGCTGGGAGCGCGTGGGCAAGGCTTACGCCGCGCTGGTTTACGGCGAGGGCGTGCAGGCCGACAATGCGGCCGCGGCTGTTCGTGCCTCTTACGAGACGGTTGATGAGGACGGCAAAAATCTGACCGACGAGTTTGTTCTGCCCACCGTCATCAGCGGCACCGAGCGCATCAAGTCGGGCGACAGCGTCATTTTCTTCAACTTCCGTCCCGACCGTGCGCGCGAAATCACCCGCACCTTTGTCGATGACGAGTTTTCCGGCTTTGAGCGCCGCGGCGGCCGTCAGGATGTTTTCTATGTCTGCATGACCCAGTACGACGCCGCCATGCCCAATGTGCAGGTGGCCTTCAAGCCGCAGACGCTGACCAACACCCTCGGTGAGTATCTGTCCAAACTGGGCAAGACCCAGTTGCGCATTGCCGAGACGGAGAAGTACGCTCATGTCACCTTCTTCTTCAACGGCGGACAGGAGGTCATGTTTGAGGGCGAGGACCGCATACTGGTCAATTCGCCCAAGGTGGCCACATACGACCTGCAACCCGAAATGAGCGCTGTGCCCGTGTGCGACAAGGTGTGCGAGGCCATCGAAAGCGGCAAGTACGATGTTGTTATACTCAACTTTGCCAACTGCGATATGGTCGGTCACACCGGAATTTTCTCTGCCGCTGTTGCGGCGGTCGAGACGGTTGACACTTGTGTCGGCCGCGTGCAGGACTCTGTGCTCAAGATGGGCGGCGTCATGCTGTTGACCGCCGACCACGGCAATGCCGACCGTATGGTCGACACCGACGGAAGTCCCTTCACCGCGCACACCACCAATCCGGTGCCCTTCTCGGTCATCGGTGCGGGCGACTGCAAACTGCGCGAGGGCGGCCGCCTGTGCGATATTTCGCCCACAATTTTGAAAATTATGGGCATCGCTCAGCCGGACGAAATGACCGGCGAGAGCATCGTTCTGTAATATAAAACACAGCAATATTTAAGCGGTATTCCCCAACGGGAATACCGCTTTTTTGTGCTTGTATTTACTTGACGCGGTCTTATGCGCGCTCGGCAATTTCGCCGGCCACCTTGGCAATGAACTCATCGAGACTCATCTCAGTGGTGCTGTCGGTGGCACGCTCGCGCACCGAAACAGTGCCGTTTTCCGCCTCGTTGGCGCCGACAATCAGCATGTAGGGCACGCGGTCGATTTGGCGCGCCTCTCGAATTTTGTATCCGATTTTCTCATTGCGGTCATCCAGTTCGACGCGAATCTTTGCCTCGCGCAGAGCGGCGTAAACGCCCTCAGCGTACTCGGCGCTTTTCTCGCTGACCGGCAGTACCTTGACCTGAACGGGCGCCAGCCATGTCGGGAAGCGGCCGGCAAAGTGCTCGGTCAGTATGCCGATGAAGCGCTCGATTGAGCCAAAGCAAACGCGGTGAATCATTATCGGGCGCTCTTTCTCACCCTTTTCGTCAACATATTCCAAATCAAAGTTGAGCGGCATCTGGAAGTCAAGTTGTATGGTGCCGCACTGCCATGTTCTGCCGAGGCTGTCCTCGAGGTGGAAGTCAATCTTCGGCCCGTAGAAGGCACCGTCACCCTCGTTGACGATATAGGGCAGACCCAACTTCTCCAGTGCGCCCTTGAGTCCCTCGGTCGCGGCCTCCCAGTCCTCATCACTGCCCATGCTGTCTTCGGGTCGGGTGGACAACTCAATGAAGTATTTGAAGCCGAACTTGGTGTAAACCTCATTGATGAGGTGAACCACGCCCATTATCTCGTCGGTTATCTGGTCGCGGCGCATGAATATGTGCGCGTCATCCTGCGTGAAGCAGCGCACGCGGAAAAGGCCGTGAAGCGCGCCGCGCAGTTCGTGGCGGTGCACCAAGCCCAACTCGCCCACGCGCATCGGCAGTTCGCGGTAACTGTGCGGCTGACTGCGGTAGACCATCACACCGCCGGGGCAGTTCATGGGCTTAATGCAGTAATCCTCATCGTCGATGACGGTAGAGTACATGTTATCCTTGTAGTGGTCCCAGTGTCCGCTGGTCTCCCACAAATGGCGGTTCATTATGAGCGGCGTGCTGACCTCGACATAATTCTCACGGGTGTGTATGTCTCGCCAGTAGTCGATGAGTGCATTTTTGAGCGCCATGCCCTTGGGCAGAAAGAAGGGGAATCCCGGCCCCTCGTCGCACATCATAAACAGTTCCATTTCGCGGCCGATTTTGCGGTGATCGCGGCGCTCGGCCTCCTCAAGCAGTTTGAGGTAATCGTCCAGTTCGGCCTGGCTTGGGAATGCGATACCGTTGATGCGGGTGAGCATCTTGCGGCTTTTGTCTCCCTTCCAGTAGGCGCCGGACTGCTGGGTTATCTTGAACGCCTTGAGCCCTTTGGTGTATGTCAGGTGCGGGCCGACGCACATGTCGATGTACTCGCCCTGCTGATAGAAACTGATAACAGCGTCGTCACCGAGGTCGTCGATGTGCTCCAGTTTGTACTGCTCATTACGCTCGCGCATGAGGGCAATCGCCTCGTCCCGCGGCAGGATAAAGGGCTTGATGGGCAGATTTTCTTTGACAATTTTGCGCATTTCCTGCTCAATCCTGACCAAATCCTCGTCGGTCAGTTTGACATCGCCCAAGTCGACATCATAGTAAAATCCCTTTTCGGTTGCGGGGCCAAAGGCAAAGTCGGCTTGCGGCCACAGCCGCTTGATGGCCTGCGCCATTACATGTGCCGCTGTGTGGCGAATGACATGCAGTTCCTCCGCCTTGTCAACGCACTCGCGCACCTCGCCGTTGTTGCAAATAACCTTCATTTATATCCTTCCTTTCATTTGCGTACAAAAAAAGCACCCCATGGCATGTAACTGCCAAAGGGTGCCAGAATTTAAGCACGGTTCCACCTTTAATTTTATCTCGATTATACCCTTAACGCGGGCGGTCGGCGGCGCTTACTGTCAGTTCAGCGCGGCGGCTCGGGGGCGGTACAGGTGCCGACAACCACGAGCGCCTTGCAGCCGATGAGCGCCCTCTCTGCCGTGGTTGGATGAACAAGCAATTGCTTCCCCGTCAAAGCCATTCACTTTTATGGGCAAATTATAGCACACCGCCGCCCGGTTGTCAAGAGCCGCCCGCAAAGGACGCCCTTCTTAAAAACTCGGCAGAAATATAATATTTGTAAATTATGTGCGGCAGTGCTTGACAAATGTGTTTTGTTCTGCTATAATCACTGATAACTGTGATAGAGGTGCATTTTGCAATCAGTACCCGCGGCACAGCGGCTCGCAAGCCGCCGCGGCGAAAGGTGCAGATGCCGAAGTGTCGGCCAACCGCGTGCGGCCGATGCTGGTTGTGCGGATTAACAGCCGTATGACTGTCGCCGGTCGGCGGAGCGCTATCTGATTTTTAATTTAATCGATCACCATATTGATATTAAAAATTAGGTAGTTGCTGCGTTGAGCAACTACCTTTTTATGTGTGATTACGGAGGTTATATGTATGAACAAAAAAACTGTATTTACCGGTGTTGCCACCGCGCTCATTACCCCGTTTGATGAAAACGGCGTCAATTACGAGCAGTTTGAGCGCATCATCGAGTGGCAGATTGCCAGCGGTATCAATGCGCTGGTCGCCTGCGGCACCACAGGCGAGTCATCGACCATGACCGACGACGAGCATCGAGAGGTCATAGCCTTTGCCGCCAAGGTCATCAACGGCCGCGTGCCCCTCATCGCCGGCACCGGCAGCAACGACACATCGTATGCGCTCGACCTTATCAAGTGCGCGTGCGAGGCCGGCGCCGATGCCATGCTGGTGGTTACTCCCTATTACAACAAGGCCACTCAAAAAGGCCTGTGCAAAATGTTCACCCAACTGGCCGACGCCAGCGAAAAGCCGATAATCCTTTACAATGTGCCGTCGCGCACCGGCGTCAACATCGAGCCGGCCACCTATGAAGCGCTGGCCGAGCACGAAAACATCGTCGCCATCAAAGAGGCCAGCGGCAACATCTCCAAAATTGTCGAAACAGCGGCGCGCTGCCGCGGCAAACTCGACCTTTACTCGGGCAACGACGACCAGACAGTGCCCATCATGTCGCTCGGCGGCAAGGGCGTTATCTCGGTACTGTCCAACATTCTGCCGGCCGAGACGGTGGCCATTTGCGACAGTTTCTTTGCCGGCGACATTGAGCGCGCCGCTCAACTGCAGTGCCGCTATCAGCCGCTCATCAGCGCGCTGTTCAGCGAGGTCAATCCCATTCCGGTCAAGGCGGCTATGGCGCGCATGGGCTGGTGCGAGAACCGCCTGCGCATGCCGCTGACCCCCATGGACGAGGCGCTTGAGGCACGCATGGTCGAACTTATGCGTGCAGAGGGGCTTAATGTTTAACTGAACACAGAGAGGACTTTTAAAATGATACACTCAAACATAACGGTCTCAGACGACGGACACCTCTGCTTTGCCGGGCGCGACACCGTCCAACTGGCCGAGAAATACGGCACGCCGCTGATGCTGATTGACGAGGACAGGGTGCGCGAGCGCGCCTCAACATATGTCGCGGCCATGCGCGAATACTTTGGCGAGGGCAGTGCGCCGCTCTACGCGAGCAAGGCGCTCAGTTGCGTCGCAATGTATAAGATTGTCGGGTCAGAGGGCATGAGTGTCGATGTTGTCTCGTCGGGCGAACTTTACACCGCGCTCAAAGCCGGCTTTCCTGCCGAGCGCATCTACTTTCACGGCAACAACAAGACGGCCGATGATGTCCGCTACGGACTGGACAGCCGCATCGGCTATTTCGTTGCCGACAATTTAGACGAGGTCGAGCGCATCAGCGTGATGGCCGGCGAGAGGGGCATGACTCAGCCGATACTGCTGCGCCTGACCCCCGGCATTGACCCCCACACCAACGAAAAGATTTCAACCGGCAAGGTCGACTCAAAATTCGGCACCGCTATCGAAACCGGACAGGCCGAACAGCTTATCGCCCGCGTGCTGACCATGCCGGGCATCAAACTGTGCGGTTTTCATTGCCATGTCGGCTCGCAGGTGTTCGACCAGTACCCCTTCTGCGACGCGGCCGATATCATGATTGACTTTATGGCCCACATCGAGCAGTCCCTCGGCTACCGCGCCGAGATACTCAATTTGGGCGGCGGCTTCGGCGTGCGCTATGTCGACAGCGACCCATACATCGACATCCGCGACACCATACGGCTGATAGCCGAGCACATCAATAACCGGTGCGCCGAGCACGGCATGCCTGTGCCGCGCATACTCATGGAGCCCGGCCGCTCCATCGTAGCCGACTCCGGCATGACCGTTTACACCGTCGGCAGTGTCAAGACCATCGCCGGGTACAAAAGTTATGTGGCCATCGACGGCGGCATGACCGATAACCCGCGTTACACCCTCTACGGGTCAAAGTACACCGTTTATAATGCCAGCCGCGCCGATGCACCGGCCGATTTCAAGTGCACGGTGGCCGGCCGCTGCTGCGAGAGCGGCGACCTCATTGCCGAGGGCGTGTCGGTTGCGCGGCCGCAGAGCGGCGACAAATTGGCCGTGGCCGTGACCGGCGCCTACAACTACTCCATGGCCTCCAACTACAACCGCGTGCCGCGGCCGCCCATTGTGGCCCTTCGCGGCGGCGCCGACCGAGTAATTGTTCGCCGCGAGACCTATGCGGACATGGTCGCGTGCGACATAGATGAATAAGCCTTGCATACAGATGTGCGATAAAAAAGATTGCCGATGGATAACCCGTCGGCAATCTTTTTTATTGCGGCAATCGGCTTATTTGCTTGCCTTTTTGCCGTGCTTGGTAAATACCAAAAACCTGCTGAAAATATAGTTGAGCACAAAAACGATGACCTGCGTCAGCAGTTTGGCTATCATGTCATTCATGCCGAGCACCGACATGAGCGCCACTCCGCCCACTTCAATGAGCAAGGTGGACAGTCGGGCCCCGAAAAACCGTGCAAATTCACCCATGTGCTGACCGACGGTCGACGCCGTCGAGTGAAAGACAAACCGCGAATTGGTGACAAATGCAAAAATTATCGACAGCACAATGGCGATTACATTTGACAGCGTCTCGCCCGACAGACTGCTCCCGAGAGGGGTCATACGCGTCAGCAGGGCGTAACAGCAAACATTGACCAGTGTGGTCAGCAGGCCGAAAAAGCAGTACCGTATCGCGCCATTGTTTGCAAGTTTGACAATCAACCTTTTCACAATCCGCACTCTCCGCTTCACCGAAAATAGGCGTCGGTTCAAATGGCGACACCGACTACATTATATCCCACGGCGGCGGCTTTTGCAAGGCGCATTTTCAGACTGCCCGCACGGTCGGCTATAATTTACAGCAGCGGGGACACGGCATCCCACAGCGTGCACAACAGCGGCGCAAATATTACCGCCGGCAACATATTGGCCACCTTGATTTTGGTGATTTTCATCATGTTTAGCCCTATGCACATTATCATCAGCGAGCCGACACAGGTTATTTCGCAAACCGCCCAGTCGGTCAGCACCGGCTCAAGCAGTCCGGCCAACAGCACGATGGTCCCCTGATAAACAAACACGCTGACGGCCGAGAGCACCACTCCGATGCCCAGAGTGACCGTCATCATGGCGGCCGACACGCAGTCGATGAGCGCCTTGGTGAAAAGGGTCTGATTGTCGCCCAGCAGTCCTGCATTGAGCGAGCCGACGACAGCCATTGCCCCCACGCAGAACAGCAGTGAGCCGCTGACAAAGCCATCGGCCAGCGATACTCCGCCGTCTCCGCGGCTGAGTTTGCGGTTGACCCATTCGCCCAGTCTGTTCAGTTTGTCGTCAATGTCGACAGCCGTGCCGATAATGATGCCCAGCACCATCGACACGATGATGAGCAAGGTCTGCCGGCCCTTTAGCGCGCCGGTGATACCGATATACACAACACAGACTCCAAGCCCCATCATGACCGAGTCAATCAACTTCTGCGGCAGTCCCTTTTTGCACAGCAGGCCGATCAGGCTGCCCGCAACTATCAGCACTGTATTTACAATTACTCCAATCATAATTCTACCGCCCGTTTCCGTTTAAGTCAAAAAAATTATAAATCGGGCGGCGGCGCTTGTCAAGTCAAGCAAAAAGCGAGCATGAGGAAATCCCCACGCTCGCCCATGTGCGATTTTATTTTTTGCCCTTTAGTCCTCGACCGCAGGGTCGGTGGCGGCGGCAAATATGGCCTCAACCTCAGCCGACGGCTTTCTGTCAAGCAGAGTTGCAACAACGGTGCAGAGCATGCCGATGATAAATCCGGGCACTATTTCGTAAATGCCGGTGCTGCAGATAACGGCCGATGTGACCGTATTGGTGAAAAGCAGCAGCCACGCAATATCGGCAACGGCGCCGCCGATTATGCCGGCCACAGCGCCCTTGTATGTGAGCCGCTTCCAGAACAGCGAGAGTATCACTACCGGCCCGAAGGAGGCGCCGAACAGACCCCACGCATTCTCGACCAGACTCATGATGTTGGACGCCCATGAGTTTTCTTTGCCCAGTCCGCTGGCGGCGATGGCAAAACCGACGGCGGCAACGGCGGCAACCACCGCCCGTCCGACCCACAGCAGTTCCTTGTCCGAGGCCTTGCCCTTGCGAACAACAGGGTTGTAGATATCACTTGTAAATGAGGACGACGCTACCAGCAGTTGACTGTCGGCCGTCGACATTGACGCGGCGATTATGGCGGCCAGCATCAGTCCGGCGACGAATGCCGGCATAACATCAAGCACTATTTCGATGAAAACTCGGCTGTTGTTGCCCGGCAGAATGGCGGCCGCCAGCGCGGTGCCGTTGCTGAGCACAAAGGTGCGTCCGAGACAGGCAATGGCGATGGCCGCGCCCAGCGTTATGATGAGCCATACAATGGCAACCGAGGCCGATTTCTTTATCATTTTGGAGCTCTTGATACCCATAAAGCGAACCAGAATGTGCGGCATGCCGAAGTAGCCGAGACCCCAGCCGAGGCCGGACACAATGTCCTGCCAGCCGACTGAGAAAGGACTGCTGCCGAATGCCGATATACCCTCGGCAAAGGCGCCGCTGTATGCCGAATCAAACCGACCGATGGCAATCATCACAATCGGCACGGCCATAAGCGCAATCAGCATCAGCAGTGCCTGGAAAAAGTCGGTCCAGCAAACGGCCTTGTATCCGCCGAGGAAAGTATATGCCAGCACCAACACCGCAAAAAGGGCCATTGCCAGCATCTTGCGGTCGGCAAACCACGGAATAACCGTGGCAATTACTGTTGAGCCTGCGTTGAAGGCCGACGCCACATACACCGTAAAACTGATGAGGAAGATGGTGGCACAGACTATCTTCAGCACCGGGCTGGAGGAGGCGAAACGGTTGGTCAAATACTGCGGCAGGGTAATAGAGTCACCCGACACCTTGGAAAAGCGGCGCAGACGGCGCGCAACCAGTATCCAGTTGGCGATAGTGCCCAGCGCAAGGCCGATGCCAATCCACACCTTGCCAAAGCCAAAGGCGATGATACTGCCGGGAAAGCCCATAAGCAGCCATCCGCTCATGTCGGAAGCCTGCGCGCTCATGGCAGTTACCCACGGGCCCATTGAGCGCCCGCCGAGGAAGTACTCCTTCTCGCCGCTGCCGTTGCCGTTGGAGCGAATAAAGAAGTATACGCCGATGCCAAGCACAACAACGAAGTAGAGCACAAATGCAATTATTTCGAGTGTCATAATGTATATTTCCTTTCTTTTTACTAACCAGCGTATTATAACACATAAATTTACAGAATGCAATGCAGAACGAAGTACAGAATAAATTCCGTACTTCGTTTTAATAATAACTGCTTTTTTCGCCTATAATTGCAGATAATATGCGTATACTGAACCTTAAACTTTTTGTTGTAGTGATATTGTTACTTATTGTCGGACGCCGCTATGCCGCCCAGAAACATCGGCATGGTCAGGCGCGCATACTCGCACAGCGAATAGTCGCCGCCGCGCAAACACCAGTCATACATCAGCGAGCGCTCGCAAAGGGCGTACAAACGGACAATCTCGTTGACCGACATGCGGTCGGTCAACTGGCCGCTCTGCTGACCACGCTGAACAATTTGCCGCAAATACCGGTAATAAACTCGGTTGCGGTCCAGCAGGTGCTTCTCGCCGCGAATGATGAGTTGAGACGAAAGCAATCGCGCCAGCAACTCCATCGACACGCTGTTCTCAATCATCGCAAACAGTTCGCGGTTGATATACAGCAGCCGCTCGATGGCCGGCATACTGCCGTCATCCTCGGCCATGAGTTGCTCATACTTTTCATCAAACAGATAGGCCAGCGAGCCGAGCAGTGCCTCTTTGCCCTCAAAATAATGATAAAACGAGCCCTTCGATGTGCCCGATTCAAAGACAATCTCCTCGATGGTGGTGTCGTCGTATCCCTGGTCGTAAAACAGCCGCCATGCCGCCGCAATTATCTTGCCGCGTGTGCCGTGCTCCCGCTTTTTTGACATGATGTAACCTCCCTTTTCGATTTCATTATAATCGCGTTTGCGGCGCAGGTCAACTTGATTTTGGTATATTGGCCGCGCCGGCGGGACAATATATTGTAAGAGGTGATAACATGAGAAAAAGTTGTAATTTAAACGAGGCGCTCTTTCGCACAGCCTCTATGGGCCGTGACAGTCTGAGCCGCTTGATGCCCTTTGTCGAGGACGCGTCGCTCATAGCCGAACTGGCCGAAATGCGGCAGGAATACAACTGTGTTGAGCGTGACAGCGCGCGGCGACTGGTGCGCTCGGGCAAAAGGCCCAAACCGATCAGCCGCGCCGCACGCGCGGCGGCCGATGCGTCAATGCGCGCCCACCTTGCCATGCGCCGCGACCGCTCTGCAATTGCCAAGATGGTCATTCAGGGCAATGTTATGGCTATAATCGAGGTTACGCGCGCCATCAACAACTGCCGCGCGGAAAAGGACGCCGCCGAAGCCGCCAAGGAGTTTGTCTGCGGCCAGCAACAGGCCATCGACCGCATGACCGCATACCTCTGACCGCCGCCGAAGCGCCGCTTCGGTACATAGCGCGTTAATGTGCTTGCATTTTGCGGCGGTTTGTGTTATACTGATAGCCCGACGGATAGGAGGTGAAAGGCTGATGTCTGAAAACACAAAAACCGTCACAACAAATAAAAAGGCCTTTCACGACTACTTTGTCGAGGAGTCGCTTGAGGCGGGCATCGAACTGTACGGCACCGAGATAAAGTCCATCCGTCAGGGCACGGTCAACCTCAAGGACGCGTGGTGTTCGGTCGATGACGGCGAGATGTTTGTCAACGGTATGCACATTGCCCCGTATGAAATGGGCAACATCTTCAACCGCGACCCCTACCGCAAGCGCCGTCTGCTGCTGCACAAGCGCGAGATAATGCGCCTGTTCGGGCTTACCAAACAGCAGGGGCTGACACTCATTCCTCTGTCGCTCTACTTCAAGGGCTCGCGCGTCAAGGTGCAGTTGGGCGTCTGCCGCGGCAAGAAGTTGTACGACAAGCGCGCCGACCTCGCCGCCAAGGCGGTCAAGCGCGACACCGAGCGTTACTTCAAGGACGCCAATCGGTAAATCTGTTTTATAAATGGGGGCGTAAAGGTTTCGACGGGGATTTTGAATCACGATAAGCGAGTAGCGGTGCGGTACCGCTATAAAAGCCGCAATTTTTTAAAAATAAACGACAACAATACTGTTGCTCTCGCTGCCTAATTAAGGCGGCGCGTCCGACCCGCCTTACTGTCGAGCGGTACAGGGCGTCACTTAGACAGTGAACGTGCACCGGCGAGCACCTCGTAGCCGGTCATGAATCAGGGGTTACTGAGGGACGGAGCCTGTCGGCCGGCGCCGCCCCGAGGGAATTTAGGTAGACCGACTACACTCGTAGAAAGTTGTGAGGATGGGTCTTCGGACAGGAGTTCGACTCTCCTCGCCTTCACCAAAAAGCACAACATCCGAACTCATAGTAGGGTTCGGATGTTGTGCTTTATGTTCCGCCGGCAAGTGCCTCAACACGCAGACGCGTAGTCGGGGGCACTTGCCTTTGCATTTTTAGTTTAGACAAGTTGGGCGTACACCAAATACCGCTGATAATTTTTCGGGTAGGGATGGCAGGTCGAAAGGGTCACAAGCGCGCGGCCCTCTTTAATATAAATGTGCTGGCTGTCCTTTGGGTCGATGACCTTTGTTTCCACCACTTTATACACCAGCGTCTCCCACAAATTGGTTATATGTATTTCGTCTCCCGGTTTAAGTTCGGTAATCCTCTTGAACATATGGATTCCTTTATACCGCGTATGGGCGGCAATTACGCAGTTGGTATTGTCTCCGCCGACAGGCAGTGAGGTGTTGGCAAGATAGGCCGCTCCCTTGGCCATGTTTTCCTTGCTTGCGCCGTTGTAAATCGGGAGTTTAACATCAATTTTAGGAATGGTTATATAGCCGAGTATATCGCTGTCAACCCCGTAATCGGATAGTAAAAAATCCGGTTTTTCATACGACAGTTGATCAATTAGCCCGCTTTGGCCGCTTAAATACAGTTTTTCATTGTAGTCAAACATCGCCCGGCGCAACTCGGCATACTTGATATCGTTTTCATTTGAGTAGGCGTCATCGGTTTGCAATTCATCCGTTTTTAGCCGGTCAAACTCATTCATGGCGTTATTCGCCTGAATATCAAAAGCCACTTTCAGAGCAATAGGATAAGCAAAAAAGCCGACGCCGGCAATCAATAAGATAATCGCTGTTATTCTAATCAGCTTTTTCATTCTTTTTCCTCCGTATCAACGCTGTAATTGCACTGCCCAAAAGCAGCATAATAAAGACGGCTGTAATAACCACTGCCGCAATCTTTGTATAGTCTTCCCATGTCAGCTTCTTTTCGATTGTCGGTTCCTTGAGCGGAGTGTCCTCTTTTTCTTCAATTCGCCTGCCGTGTACCAGCAAGCGGTGGGTGTTCTTGCCGTAGGGCGTGCAGGTAATCAGTGTCACAATATCCTCGCCGTCCTGAATAAACAGAGAGGAACTGTCATCGGGGTTAACAATCTCGATGTCATAAACCTGATAGGTCAATGTCTCATCAAGGACATGGATGCGAAAAATATTGCCCTCTTTGAGCAAATTGAGGTCGGTGAAAAGCCGCGCAGACGGCAGACCGCAGTGGGCCGATAAAACGGCATGTGTAGTCGCTCCTCCGGCAGGCAGTGATGTATTTTCCAAATGCCCCACGCCGATTAACAGTGTTTCCTCTTTGGTGCCGTGATAAATGGGCAGATAGACATCAATTGCCGGAATCTCAATATATGCCATTACATCGTCAAAGGCCAGCAGTTCGGTGTATTCGCCGTCGGTTATGGGATAAGCGTCCGGGTCAAAAGGGTCGGTCAGTACCACGGCATTTTCAAAAAGGCTTTTGTTATATCGGATTATGGCCTTTTTTTCCTCGGCTATTGTTTCGGGACTGAGCGACGACAGTTTGTTGGCGTGCTCCGTAATAGCGCGGGTGCTGTTTTTCACATAAAGATAGTTTGAAACGGTCGGATAGAGGAAAACAGAAATTCCCGCAATAAATATGAGTATTACAAATATTGTGGGCAGGGCTTTTTTCACTCCGTTTTCCTCCTTTTTAAGTGGTCAAAAGGGGCAGCAACTGCTCGCCGCCCCTTTTTTGAGAACTCTTTAATTACTTGCTTTCTTTAGTTTTTGATTTCTTGCGCGAAATGACAAGCAGAACAACTGCGCCGGCCATCAGCGCAATACCGATTACGGTGAATATTACAGTACCGGTACCGCCGGTTATCGGGAGTTTGATGCCGCTGCTGTTGGGAACCTCAACGGTATATATACCTGCGGTTGTCTCAACATCAGCATCGGCAAAGTTAACCTTTACTGCGTTGTCGAGAAGGTTATAACCCGAGGGTGCCTGAGTCTCTACGAGGTAGTAGTCATACTTATCACCGTTGGCTTCGTATTTCTCAAAGGTTACTGAACCGTTAGCATCGGTGACAAGATCGCCCGCCAGCTTGATACCATATTTAGTTGTATGCGGGATGATTACACCAGTTTCTCCCGGGTAAACAGTACGATATAGATCAAATTTCGCACCGGCAAGCTTAGCGTTTTCGTCACCGCTGACATACTTATCAATCTTAATGGCAAAGGTGGTTACATCAACAGTATCCGTTTTCTGCTTATGAGAATTTCCAACATAAGGATAGAAGGAATAGTCAAAGGTAACCTTGTTGGTTTCTTTGGTGTTAACTGCTGTTGTATCGTTATCGTTAAGGGTGGCGGTGTATGTAATCACAAGTTGTTTTTCGCCGTTATCAGGCCAGTGGTCGGTATACTGATCCGCAGAAACGCTTAATTTAAAGGTATATTCTGCAGTTGCGGTTGTATCAAGCGTATAAGCTGCAGCGGCAACATCCACTCCATCAATTTTAACTTTTATTGAATCAGTATCAATAGTCAGTCCGTCAGGCAGAAGGTCGGAAACATAAAAAGATTTATCAGTCGAGTTTGCTGAATAAGTGGGAATATCAACCGTAACCGTATAGGTTACCTTTTCGTTCTTGGTTACGCTGGTTTTGTCGGCAGTCTTATTGACAGAAACCTCTTGATGTTTTGTTATGAAAGTAACATCGTCGATAACATATGTACCGTCA
>JAQXHB010000112.1 GCA_029007015.1 Bacillota bacterium
ACCCGCTCAAATCGGCGACCCATGCACTCGGCAACGCAGGATGCAATGGATGTCTTGCCGACACCCGGAGGTCCGACCAGGCAGAGAATCTGCCCGCTGATGTCGGGCGCCAATTTACGCACAGCCAGCAGTTCGATGATGCGCTCCTTGACCTCTTTCATGCCGTAATGCTTTTTGTCCAGCAGAGCCTTGGCCCGCTTGACCGATATGCTGTCGCGGCTGTAAGTACCCCAAGGCAGTGCAATACACGCATCGAGATATCCGTTGATGACGGTGGCCTCGTGCGAGCCTTGCGGCATCTTGGCCAATTTGTCCACCTCGCGGTTTAACTTTTGCTTAACATCGTCAGGGGCAGAGAGCGACTCGATTTTGGCCTTGTACTCCTCAATCTCGTCGACATCGTCGCCCAGTTCGTCACCGATGACGCGTATCTGCTCGCGCAGATAGTATTCGCGCTGATTATCCTCTAAATTCTGCTGTACCTTGTGGTGGATATCGGCGTCGATTTTGAGTATGGAACACTCGTGAGTGAGCATTGAATTGAGCAAATCAAGCCGCTTTACCGGATTAAATTCATCAAGCAAAATCTGCTTTTGCTCATACGGCATGGGCAGATTTGAGCCAATGTAGTCGGCCAAATGCCCCTCGTCGTTGTCGGCGGCGACAGCCAGCGCAACCTCCTGCGACACGCGTCCGCCCGACAAACTGACATATTCATCAAAAGCATCCTTTACACTGCGGACAAGCGCCTCGCGGCGTATGGCCGACACGCGCGACTGCTTGTCCTCGGCCGGCTCGGCCTCGACAAAGAAGTACGGTACATCGGTCAGTATATCTGTAACGGTGGCGCGGCGCACACCCTCGACCAGCACGCGCAAATTCTCGCCCGGCAGTTTGAGAGTCTGGCGAATACGCGCAATACAGCCAACCGAGTAAAGTTCATCGACGCTCGGGTCCTCGACGGTGGCGTCGCGCTGGGTGAGCAGAAACACCTTCTGCCCGTCGTCCATGGCGCGCTTGACAGCCAGCAATGACTTTGACCGGCCGATATCAAACTGCATTATATTATTTGGGAATACTACCAGCCCACGCAAAACAATCATGGGCATTAGTTGAGTTTTCAGCATATTTCAGTTCTCCGTTTAAATTATATCTCTTATCTGTCTTTTTTCTTTATAATGCGATATGTGCAAAAACACAAACATTATCACAGGAAATATCATACCACATAACAGCCCGGCCTGCAAGTCCGACAGTCCAAACAGACGGCCAATCGACAAATCCGACACGACGCCCACAATCAGCGGGCCAATCGAACAGCCGATATCACCGAACATGGCCATCAGCCCGTACATGGCCGTTCCGCCGCCGGCAAAGTCATCGGCCGCGATGCTGACCGTGCCCGGCCACATTACGCTCACCGACAGGCCGCACAGCGCACAGCCGCCCAGTGACACCAATGGCCACGGCGAGAGCGCCGCAACCGCGTATGACACGGTACCCATGACACTTGCGCACATCAGTATGCGGCGCACACCGATACGCGAGCCGAACATGCCGTACAGTAGTCTGCCGGTGCCCATCAGCACGCCGAACATACACGGCCCGAGCATGTCACCGACCACCTTATCCACCATCAAACTGCGCTCGGCAAAGAGAGACGCCCACTGACTCATAGCCATCTCGGATGCACCGGCGCACGCCATCACGACCAGCAAAAGCACAAACACGCGGTTGCGCATCAGGTCGGATATGCTCATTTTATCCTCGGTGACGGTAGGCTCGATTATCGGTGCTTTGGTGAACGCAAAAAAGTTTATGATGGGTATAATCGACCAGATTATCGGTATAAACGGCCAGTTGCCGGCGCTGAGCAGCCTGAGCAGTACCGTTGACACGGCGACGGTGCCCACCTGCCCCCAGCAATAAAAGGAATGAAGCATGCTCAGTTGTGCCGATGAGTTATCGTGCGGCAGACAGCCGATTATGGGATTTATCATCACTTCTATCAGGCCGCTTCCGGCGGCATAGATGACAGTCGATACGACCAGCCACAAATACGGCATCG
>JAQXHB010000113.1 GCA_029007015.1 Bacillota bacterium
GCTGGAACTCCTCCGGCAGGATAATCAGCAGTGTCTGTCTGTCGCCAAACGGCAAGTATGCGGTGGCTTTTACAGTCACCAGCGTCAGCGGAAAATATCAGACGGTGGCCAATATATTCGACAGCGAGGGCGCCGGCGTGGCCACCGTACAGATTGATGAGCACTGCGTGCTGTCGTCTTACGCCAACAACGGCACGGTGTTTGCCATCGGCTCCGATTTTGTTGCCTCTTTCGATTGGGACGGCGGCGGCCTGTCGGTGTATGACTACCCGGCGATAAGTTTTATTGATGCGCAGAGCAATTTGGGATTGCTGGTTGCGGTTGGCGCGGCCAACTCATCGTCAACGGTATATGTCGTTGACGCATCGGGCAAGCAGAGTGAGCAACTCGAACTTGACAGTTCGATAAGCGATGCCGTTCTGGTCAACAGCGGCGTATATATTCTCACCGGCAACACCGTCGAGTATGTGCCGTTTGAAGGTGAGAGAGAAACCCTTGGCGATATCGGATATGAGTACCGATTTTTGTCGCCGTTTGGCCGCTCGGTAATGGCTCTGTCCGACATGAAACTGCAAAAATTAAAGCGGTAATAATGCACAGCATGTACAAATATATTTTAATTATTAACCACGATTCGGAGGGATAAAAATGAATATCGCGCTTGATATTATTGTTGTAGCAATAGTGTTAATTGTCATGTGCCGAGGCGCGCGCAAAGGCTTTGCCCACGCGATTGTTGAATTTGCGGGATATGCGGCGCTGCTGACTTTCAGCCTGCTTATCAGTACGGGATTGTCCAACATCACCTATCGGACATTGGTCGAGCCGCGCGTGTGCAGTACAATAGAGTCGACCATTGACGAGGCGGGCGGCGAAAACCTAAGCGCCGCTGTCGATAAGATATACGATAATCTGCCGTCGCTTGTGACCAATCTGTCCGAAAATCAGGGCATCACGCGCGAGAGCATCAATGAGCAGTTGTCGACCAAAATGCAGTCCGGCGCATCGGTCGCGGCGCAGACCGTTTCAAATATGTTGGTCAAGCCCATTGTAACATCGATATTCACCGTTGTGTTCCTCATTTTGGTTGTAATTATCGGCGGCTTTGTCATAAAGTGGCTGGCCAAAATTGCCGACAAGGTATTTTCGGTGTCATTTGTAGGCGGTATCAACCGCTTTTTGGGCGGCCTGCTCGGTGCAGTTGAAGGGCTGATATTCGCCGCGATATTTGTTTGGGTTGTCAGCATGATTGCACTGATGATGTCAGACGGACTGTTTGGCATAACGGCAGATGTGATAGACAGCACCCATCTGTTTAAAATAATAAAGGATTTGAACCCATTGGCATAACAGTCGAAAGGAGAGGATATAAATGAAAAAGATATTCACCATTCCTAATATACTATCTACGGCTCGACTGTGCCTGATTCCTTTTATCGTGACCCAGTATTTCAGCGACAACTACTTGTCGGCGGTAATTTTGCTGGTGGCCAGCGGCCTGACCGATGTGGTCGACGGTTTCATCGCCCGCCATTTCAACATGATAAGCGATGTCGGCAAGATACTCGACCCCATTGCTGACAAACTGACCCAAATCACCGTGGCTGTCTGCCTGTCCATCAAGCATCCCTCTCTGATAACGCTGGTGTTGCTGATAATGTTCAAAGAGGGGTTAATGCTCATCGGCGCCGTGTCAATGATAAACAAAACCGACGAGACGCCCTACGCCCGCTGGTGGGGCAAGTTGTCCACCGTACTGCTCTACGCGTTGATGGTATATGTAGTGATTGATGATTATCTGGGCGGACTCATCCCCGAGTGGACGATAACGGTATTTTCGGTAATAGCCATAATAGGCTCGGTCTTTTCATTGGCCAATTATTATGAAAGTTACCGCCGTACGGTGAGTGAACGCAAGGAAAAAGAAAGGCTGTCCGCATCGGCCGAAAATGATGCGGAGAAAAGGTAGTTTTTAGTTATGACACTTTGCAGCAAATGTAAAACCCGACCGGCGGTGCTCTTTGTCACACGCATCGAGGGTGACAAAAGCACGCCCGAGGGCTACTGCCTGAAGTGCGCCAAGGAACTGGGCATTGGGCCGATTAACGACATGCTCAAGCAGTTCAATATTCCCGACGAGGACCTTGAGGCCATGTCGGAGCAACTCATGCAGTTTGGCGGAATGACCGGTGACGATGATGAGGACGGCGATTTTTCTGCCGGCGGTGCGCCGAGTTTTCCGTTTCTGAATGAACTGTTCGGCGGCGCGCCGGCGGCCGATAACGGCACCGAAACCGACGGCAAGAAGGATAAAAAAGAAAAGAAACACAAAAAGGGTGAAAACCGGCGCAAGTACCTCAGCGGCTATTGCACCGACCTGACGGCGCGCGCCAGAGCGGGCGAGTTGGACAAAATTATCGGCCGCGACCGCGAGTTGTCGCGTGTGATACAGATTTTGTCTCGCCGGTCAAAGAATAATCCCTGCCTGATAGGCGAGCCGGGTGTGGGCAAAACGGCTATCGCAGAGGGACTGGCACAGCGCATCGTATCGGGTGATGTGCCGGCCGCACTCATGGACAAGGAGATACACCTGCTCGACTTGACCGCGCTGGTTGCGGGCACTCAGTTCCGCGGCCAGTTTGAGAGCCGCGTTAAAGGACTCGTGGACGAGGTCAAGCGCGAGGGCAACATCATTCTCTTTATCGACGAAGTGCACAATATGGTGGGTGCCGGCGATTCGGAGGGCGCCATGAACGCCGCCAACATACTCAAGCCTGCACTCTCGCGCGGCGAAATACAGGTAATCGGCGCCACTACATTTAAGGAGTATCGCAAGTACATCGAAAAGGACGCGGCGCTTGAGCGCCGGTTCCAGCCCGTGACCGTCGAGGAGCCGTCCATTGACGACACAGTGACCATGCTCATCGGCGTCAAGGGATACTATGAGCAGTATCACCGCGTCAGCGTGTCGGACGAGGTCATCCGCAGGGCGGTTACTCTCTCTGAGCGCTATATAACCGACCGCTTTTTACCCGACAAGGCAATCGACCTTTTGGATGAGTCGTGCGCCAACTGCACTCTGCGCAACAAAGAGGCCGACCGCCTTTTCCGCATGCAGAAAAAGTTGAGTGAACTGACCGAGGCCGAGAACCAGATTGAGTCGCAGACCGACGAGGTCGACTACGAGAAACTGGCCAATGTGCGCGCCCAAAAGGCCAAACTGACCGAGGAGGTCGACCGACTGCGCCCGACTGTGGGCGATAATGTCGTCACCGACGACGATTTGGCGGCGGTCATTGAGATGTGGACGGGTATTCCGGCCGCCAAAATTAAGGAGAGCAGTTTAAAGAAGTTAAATTCGCTTGAGGGTGCCATTAAGTCGAAAATCATCGGTCAGGACCGCGCCGTTGACGAGGTGGTGGCGGCTGTTCGCCGCTCGCGCGTGCAGATTAGTCCGCGCAGACGGCCTGCGTCATTCATCTTTGTCGGCCCCACCGGAGTGGGCAAAACCGAACTGGTAAAGGTGCTGGCAAAGGAGTTGTTCGACAGCCCTGAAACGCTTATTCGACTTGATATGTCGGAGTTTATGGAGAAACATTCGGTCTCGCGCATCATCGGCGCACCTCCCGGATATGTCGGCTACGACGAGGCAGGCCAGTTGACCGAAAAGGTGCGGCGCAAGCCATATTCGGTACTGCTCTTTGACGAGATTGAAAAGGCGCATCCCGATGTGCTCAACATCCTGCTTCAGATACTCGACGACGGCCGCATAACCGACGCGCAGGGGCGCACGGTCAACTTCGAGAACACGGTCATCATCATGACATCCAACGCCGGCAGTGACCGACAGGGCGGTTCGCTCGGCTTTGGCAAGACGGCCGCGGACATGACGCGCGAAAAGGTCATGGCGGCGCTTGAGCAATTTCTGCGTCCCGAGTTCCTTGGCCGTGTAGACGAGATAATTATTTTCAACGCGCTCGGTTATGATGAACTTCGCCGCATCGCCGCCCTGATGCTGAGCGAACTGACGCCGGTGCTGGCCGATAAGGGGATTACATTCCGCTACAGCGACGAGGTGTGCGAGGAGTTGGCGCGCAGAGTGGGCAATGCTCCGCGAGGAGCGCGCGAGATGCGCCGCTTGGTGCGCAAGCAGGTGGAGGACAAGATTGCCGCCTTGCTGGTTGAGCGCTGTGACGATGTGCCGGCCGCTATCGCTGTGACACTGGAAAACGGGGAGATAACCCTGTCGGCGCTGTAAATAATAAAACGCAAAAAAGAACTGATTTCAGTGCTGAAATCAGTTCTTTTATATATGTATGACAGCAGATATTACTTCAGTTTCATCAGGCGCTTGCCCTGGGGAATGAAGCAGATGATGGCGACGGCCACCGTTGTAAAGATGAGTTCCGGCAGCATATACTGGCCGTTGTAAATCAGCGAGTAGAGTGCGGGGCTGGCGAAGCCGTAGTCGGCGGCAGTCGATGCCCAGATGGTAAATCCGGTCGTAAAGTGGGAGGCAAAGCGGAGCACCAGTACCATAGCCGTGCCGACGATAACGCCGATGCGGCCTTTGCTTCTGAAAATGCCGGCCAGACCGATAAGTGTGAACGGGAACAGATAATCGAACAGCATGCACACAATCCAAACGGTGCCGCTAAGGCCCCAGTTAAGGGCGAAGCCGTCCTGCGCGAATTGAATCACGCTATACAGGAAGCCGGAGCAAAGTCCCCAGCCGATGCCGTAACGCACCGATACCAGCACGATGGGCACCATGCTCAGCAGAGTAATGGAGCCGCCGTAGGGCATCTTCCACACGGTAATCATGCTCAGCACGGTGGCCAGCGCAATCATTACGGCGCTGACAGTCAGTTTTTCGATTTTGGTTTTCATTGTTTTGTCACCCTCCGGTAAAAAAATAAACAGCGTCACGAATAATGTGACGCTGTAAAAAAGGCAACAAAAAATGCAACTGTTGCTGATATCCCTACGCCGGCATTATCCGTATCAGGTTATACGGGTTCGACGCCACGCGCCGTCTCAGCCGGTGTAAACCAGCACCCCACCTATTCAGTTCGTCCGACATTATACAACAAAATGTTGCAGTTGTCAAGGGCTATTTTGTCTTTTTGATGACCTTCATGCGCGAAAATTCCTCTCGCTCCTTTTCATCAAGAGCCTCGGTGATGGTTTTAATCTGGCTCTCAAAGCGCGGAATGATGATGTTCTTGAGCGCGTTGGCCCGCTTCTGCGTTTTCTTGATGGCGGTTGCGAGACGGTAGACGCTGTTTTCTATCTCGGCCAGCCGTACGGTCAGGCGCTTTACCTCGTTAAACCGAACATACGCTTCGTCGAGCGCCTCGCCGGTCGAATTGTAGCCGTAGCAGTTGTCGGCGTCGGTCTCGTCGACATGCAGCAGAGGCAGCTCAACACCCATTACACTGCGCAAATCAATTTGCAGTGAATGGTCAACAGGTACCGACGCGGCGATATCATCGACAATGCCGAGGGTTATATTGGCCGTCTGGAGCGCCTCATACGCCTGACGGTATGACCGATCAATCTTTGACTGTATTTCGCCAGCCTCACCGACCATGCCCATTGTCTCGCGGATAAGAATGTTATTCTTGCGGTCGAGCAATTCAAAGCCGGTCTTGGCCAGTGCAAGCGATTTGCTTATTGCCATCAGGTTGCCCTTGGTGGCAAATACCTGTTCAGCCACTGCGCCATCCCCCTTTCATAATTTTTGCCCGATTATTCGTGGCAGTACTTCTCAAGCAATGAATCATCAACGCGGTCAAGTTCACTGCGCGGCAGCAGGCTCAACAGTTGCCAGCCCAGATTGAGGGTCTGCTCCATGGAGCGGTTCTCGTTGGGGCCTTGGCCGATGAAGCGCGCCTCAAACTGCTTGCCAAATTCGATGTATTTTTTGTCGATGTCGGACAACTCATCCTCACCGATTACCGACGCCAAAGCACGGGCGTCCATAACCTTGGCATAGGACGCAAAAAGTTGGTTGGCCAGTGCTGAGTGGTCGGCGCGTGTGCACCCCTCACCGATGCCGTCCTTCATCAGTCGTGACAGCGACGGCAGAACGCTGACCGGCGGATAAACGCCGTTGCCGTCGAGCATGCGGCTGAGAACTATCTGCCCCTCGGTGATGTAACCGGTCAGGTCGGGCACCGGATTGGTGATGTCGTCATTGGGCATGGTCAGTATGGGCAACTGAGTAACCGAACCGCGCTTGCCCTTTATCATACCGGCGCGCTCGTACAGTGACGCCAAATCGGAGTACAGATATCCCGGATAGCCCTTGCGCCCCGGAATTTCGCCCTTGGACGATGAAAACTCGCGGCACGCCTCGGCGTAACTGGTCATATCGGTCATGATGACCAAAATGTGCTTTCCCTGTTCAAAAGCGAGGTACTCGGCGGCCGTCAGCGCACAGCGCGGGGTCAGTATACGCTCGATGACCGGGTCGTTGGACATGTTGAGAAACATGACAACGCGGCCGAGTACGCCCGACTCTTCAAAAGAGCGCTTGAAGTAGTCGGCAACATCGTTTTTGACGCCCATCGCGGCAAAGACAACGGCAAAATCGTCGCCCTCCTCGTCGGCTATCTTAGCCTGACGGACGATTTGCACCGCCAGTTCGTTGTGCTTCATGCCCGAGCCGGAGAATATTGGCAGTTTTTGTCCCCTGATAAGGGTTGCGAGACAGTCGATAGAGGATATTCCGGTGTTGATGTAATTGCGCGGATAAACGCGCGACACTGGGTTAATCGGACTGCCGTTGATATCGGCCATACGCTCAGGATAAACCTCGCCCAAGCCGTCTATCGGGCGGCCGGCACCGTCAAATATGCGTCCGAGAATTTCGGGTGACAGCGGCAGTTCCATGGGATGTGCTGTCAGCACCGTACGCGTATTGGTCAGCGAGACGCCGCGCGTGCCTTCAAACACCTGAATGACCACGCGGTCGCCGTCAATCTGTACAATACGGCCGCTTCTCTCGGTGCCGTTATCAAGCCGCAGCAGAGCAATCTCTTCATAAGCGGCATCCTTGACGCCGTCGAGCACCACCAGCGAGCCGCTGATTTCGCTCAGACCTATGTGTTCAATAATCATTATCGGCGCGCCTCCCTGCTTTGGAGCATCGAATCAATGACACCGTCGATATCGGCGATGTATTGGCCGAACAACTCAGGCTTGTCATTTGGAATATTGTATTTCATTTTAGTCAGTTTATCAAACAGTCCAGCCTCGATGACCCTGCTGATTGGCGCGCCCGTGGCCACCAACTCCGCACAGCGGTCGTACAGATGCAGTATGGTTTGCATCATGAGGAACTGCTTTTTGAGCGGCACATAGGTGTCGTCCTTGTGATAGGCGTTCTGCTGTAAAAAGCCGACACGAATGACGCGCGCCGTTTCGATGACCAGTTTTTGGTCGTCGGGCAGTACATCTGAGCCGATTAGTTTGACTATCTCCATCAAAGAGGTCTCCTCGCGCAGTAAGCCGTTGATGCGTGCGCGGCAGGCCATGAAATCGGGGTCGACATTTTCTTCAAAATAGCGGCTAAGGTCGTTCTCATACTCGCTGTAACTGGTTGTCCAGTTGATAGCGGGGTAGTGGCGCGCATAGGCAAGACTCTTGTCCAGCGCCCAGAACACGCGTGTAAAGCGCTTGGTGTTCTGCGTGACCGGCTCTGAGAAGTCGGCGCCCTGCGGCGATACTGCGCCGATAACGGTGACAGAGCCGCGGCGGTCGCCCAGCGTGCTGACCATTCCGGCGCGCTCGTAGAAGTCGGACAGTCGGGACGGCAGATAGGCAGGAAATCCCTCCTCCGCCGGCATCTCCTCCAAGCGGCCGCTTATCTCACGCAGAGCCTCGGCCCAGCGCGAGGTGGAGTCGGCCATCATAGCCACATCGTAACCCATATCACGATAGTATTCGGCCAGCGTAATACCGGTGTATATGATGGCCTCGCGCGCGGCCACCGGCATGTTGGATGTATTGGCAATGAGCACCGTACGGTCGGTCAGTTCGCGGCCGGTGCGCGGGTCGATAAGTCCGCCAAACTCGTCAAGTACCTGAGTCATCTCGTTGCCGCGCTCACCGCAGCCGACATATATGATGAGGTCGGCGTCGCACCACTTGGCCAACTGATGTTGTGTCATGGTTTTACCGGTACCGAAACCGCCCGGTATTGCGGCGGTGCCGCCCTTGGCAATAGGCAGCATAGTGTCGATGACGCGCTGTCCGGTTATGAGCGGCGTGTTGCACGGCAGACGCTTGCTAACCGGGCGCGGTATGCGTATCGGCCAGCGCTGGCAAAGGGTCAGTTGGTGCTCGTCGCCCTTGTCGTCGGTCAGTTTCACCACCGTGTCGTTTACCCGGTACTGGCCGTTTGGCGCCACCCATGTAACACGGCCGGATATGTCAGGGCTGACCATACAGCGGTGCTCGATGCTCGCTGTCTCAGGGCAGGTGGCGTATATATCGCCGCCTGTGAGGCTATCGCCCACCTTAACGGTGACCGTAACATCCCACAGCCGCTCCTCGTTAAGTGAAGATATCATACTGCCTCGCTCGATGAAGGCGCCCGAATGGCTCTCGATGTCGCGCAGAGGGCGCTCGATACCGTCAAAGATATTGCTGACAATGCCGGGGCCGAGTGTCACGCACATGGGACTGCCGGTGGAATATACCGGCTGACCGACCTTCAGTCCGGTGGTCGACTCGTAAACCTGAATAACGGTGCGCTCACTGCTAATCTCGATGACCTCACCGACCAGACGCTCGTCTCCGACAAAGACCATCTCCTGCATGGAGAATCCCTTGCTGTTAGCCACGGTGACGACGGGGCCGTTGATGCCGAATATCACATTTTTCTCCTGCATTTGTGCCACCTCGTCAATCCAATATAAGTTTGCTGTCTTTAATGAACCGCTCGCGCTCGGCCTCTAACCGGCTGTCGAGGGTATTGTCGGCCGCCAGTCGGCCGTTCTCGCTGACGGCGCGGACACCGCCGAGAGCAATTTCGCCGTCGGCCTCGAAGCGGGCCGATGCCGGCAGTGTGTCGCAAATCAGTTTCTCGTCGGCGGCGCGTCCGTATACGGTGCAGTGCTCACCGACTGCGGCAACGGCCTCGGCCGTCAGCGCAGTCAATATGCCGGCGTACTCCTCCGACGCGACCGCCTGCTCAATGCGCGCCCGCGCCTCGTCGAACAACTCGTCTGTAAGTTTCAAGCGCTGTAAAAACAACTTCTCTCGCTGTTCAGCGCGGCGGCCGGCCTTCTCGCGCCCGATTCGGTCGCGTATGTCGGCGGCGCGGCGCTGCAGTGACAGATAAACTTCACGCGAGATGCGCGCCTCTGCCTTGGCCGTTTCGTCAGCGATATATTTGTCGGTTGCTTCCTCAATCTCTTTGCGTCGGCGCTCGGCGTCGGCGTTGATGGCGTTTAGGAAGTCATCAATCTGTTTGTTGGGCATAGTAATCTCCCTCCTGCGGGATACGGTGGTATCTCATTGCCCGCTCGGTCAAATCTTGATGCCTATTGCATCGTTTATATATTTCATTATCGAGTCCTTACTGCGGCCGTCGCCGTGTCTGTCGGGTATCTCGACGATAAGCGGCGACGCGTGGCTGAGTTTCATGTCGTAAACCTCAGTCCGGCACATGTCCACCAACTTCTCGGTGATGAGCACCACGGCCACCGACCGGTCTGCCATTGCGGCGGACAGCGCGTCGATTACCTCGTCGCGCTCATGCACCACCACGCCCTCAATGCCGGCCAGTCTGAGACCGGTCTGGGTATCGTGGTTGTCACTTATCAGAGCAAAACGCATGGCGCCGCACCTTACAGTACGATAAGGTTTGCGAAACTGGGTATCTTGTTGAGTATCAGGAACGCGATAACGAAACCGTACAGAGCAACGGCCTCGCCCAGAACGACGAAAATCATTGCCTTACCGAATGCCTTGGGATTTTCAGAGGTTGCACCGATAGCGGCCGGTGCGCCGGCGGCCAGAGCGATACCTGCGCCAATGGCCGACAGACCGATGGCCAGCGCGGCGGCTATGAAGCCCATGCCGGCGGCACTGCCGAGTGCGGTAGCCAGCGCGTCGCTAATCTGATTGGTGGCCACGGTGCCCTGCTCGGCGGTGGCGACAAATGTAACCATCATGCACAGCGCCGCAGTCAGCATAACTGTCATGAAGTGCTTGCGAACAGCAGTCGATGTGCTGCCGCTCTTTTTGAACGAGTTGATGGCTACCAAAACAGCGGCCGTTATGCCGACAAAAGGTAATGTCATGAGAAGAAGTGTGGTGATGTTCATTTTTATATCCTCCTGAAAAATAAATTATTCTGCATCCGACAGCGCGGTTCTAAACTCCTTGCCGTCACCGTTGTAAAACCGACTGAACATTTCATAAAACTCAAGTCTCAGCACCTGAATACCGACCAGCAGTCCCTCAAGCACCGACACCAGAATGTTTGCCAATACAATCACCGCCCAGTAGGCAATGGGGTTGGTAAACAACTCAGCTATCGAGAAGAAAGCCACCATCATGCCGGCGTGAATGAGCACGAATGCGCCCACTCGCAAGAAACTGAGTGTGTTGGAAACATAACTGATAAACACATCAAACAACTCGGCCGCACTGTCAATTATATATTCGCCCCACGACTCGGGCATTGGCTCGCGGCCTCTGCTGACCAGACTGCCGAGCGGCTCCCGCATGAATATTAACAGCAGCGGGATGACTATACACGGAATGAGCACCGCTGCGGGTACGCTGATGAAGTCGACAATCATCGGTGCCACGGCCAAAACAAGGCTTGAGTAAAGTACCATGCCGCTCAGGCCGTTGGGGCCGAAGAGCGCGCCGCCGATGTTGTGCTGTTTGAGGCAGGAGTAAATGTTGAGCCCCATCGCGCACAGCACCAGCACAAAGCCGATGACAATTGCCAGCCCGAGCAGCATATTGGCCGAGCCCATTACATCAATCGGCTTGTCCTCAAAGCCGAGCGCCCGATACATCGGGTTGAGCGCCTCCTCAAATCCAAACACACTGCCGAACAGCGTGCCGAAGCACATACTGCTCGCCCCGCACGGCACCAGTATCTTGCCCAGCGGCATGTTCATGCGCTTATACATGAACAGTCCGGCCAGCAGTACCAGCAAGCCCTGACCGAGGTCGGCAAACATGATGCCGAACAGCACCGTGTAGGTGATGGCCACAAACGGCGTCGGGTCAAGTTCGTTGTAGCGCGGCAGTCCGTACATGGAAACATACATCTCAAACGGACGGAACACCTTTTTGTTCCTGAGTTTGCTCGGCGGTGAAATTCGCTTAATCTTATCCGGGTCATCAAACTCAATCTTGACGCCGCCGATAGAGTTTATTGTTTCAAGAAATTCTCGTGCGCTGTCCTCGGCCACCCAGCCGGCCAGCATAAAGAAATCGCTGTGTCCGGCACAAAACCGGCGGTATTCGTAGCAATCGTTCTTGCGCTTGAGGTAGGAGTAGGTGCGCATGACATTGTCATGTTCATGCTCAAAATAGTTCTGAATTTTTTGCTCCAACTGTTCAATCTCGGCGCTTATACCGTCGCACTCACTGCACATAGCAGTAATGGCGTCACGCGGCATTCCCTTGCAGTCGGCTATCCTCAGCCGCTCGAAAAAGAGCGATGCAAAAATTCGGTCAGCCTCGTCGGCGTGCGACTTGGGGGTGAAGTAAACTCCCCAGTAGAAGTCGCCCTCTTTGGAGCAGGGCAGAAAGAGTATATACGGGTTATTCTCGTACGCCTTCAGTTTGGTCATGGCCTCAAGCGGCAGACGCCCGAAACGCACCTTTATAAACTCGCTGTGCAGCACCTTTTCCAGTTCAACATCGAGCGACTCAAAGTGCCTGAGACTGTCAATGTACTTGCGCTTTTTGTCCAGCCTGTCCAGCAGTTCCTGCTTTTTCAAGCCGGTCGATATCAGTTGCTCGTGAAGCCTGTCCAGCATTTCGCTGACCTCGTCATCAGAAGGTGTGCTGTCCAATTCGACCAGTTCGCCCTCAGTGCCGGCATCGGCCAACATGTCGTCCAACTCGCTCAGCCGCTGTCGATACGGGTTGTCGCCGTACAAAGGGGTAAACCCGTTGTTTCCGACCAGGTCGGTGGTCATCTCGGGGTGAAAGCAGCCACTGGAGATGCAAGCATCAATAACTCGGTCGATACTGCCGATGTCAGCCAGCATGCTGACCATTTTCATTTTACATACAGCCAATCCGATACCTCCTATTGCTTTAGTATGAGCAGCGGCATTATTCTGTCACTTGGCAGTGAATAACGCACGCCCTCTATTATCGTGGTAATATTGGATATTTCATATTCCATAATATTAACATAGTACAGCATAACTGCCGCCGGAATCTGCGACATCCGTATGCGTGATGCAAATCGGTTATACATTATTCGGTCGGTCATCAGACCGATATCCCGAGCGGAGTATTTCTCAAACAGCCGGCCCGCCGGCGTCTTTGACAAGAGACGCATGGCGTCATCGGCCGTCGGCGCGTCGATGATGGCGTCTGTCTGCCGCGCCGTCAGCATGCTGTGTGCGCCGACAATCTGCGCGCGCAGTGTGTCGGGTGTCGTGCCGAAGCGCCGCTTCGCCCTGATTATGTGGCAAATGTCCTTTAACTCGGTTCGCATATTGACAACCGCCATGATTTCGTCTGCGGCGCGCCCGTGATAGTACCGCCTGACAACCTGCATCTGGCGGGAGTGCACCGCCTTGTCGACCGCCGCTTCGAGGGTGGTAAAGTCATCTGCCCGCTCGCCGCGGAAAAAATTGAGCATGGCGCTCTTGAGCCACCGGTCGTCGATGGCGGCGACGATGTCCTCTGCTCCCCGCGCGCCGGCAAGCCCTGCAAAATCGACCGACATCTCGGCCGCCAGTTCATCGGGCAGTGAGGTGCTGTAATCGGCCGCGCGGCCGCCGCGGTAGTACCGCATAAACCGCATGAGTTCGTCGGCCTCGTACCGCACCAGTAAACATTCATACAGATGGGAGCCGATACTGCGCTCAAAGTGCATCAGTTCGAGCACCTCGCTCATCAAAAAGCGCCTGAGCAGTACCTCCAGCCGGTCGCGGTGGATATTTGAGTCCTTGACACTGCCGAGCGCCGACGAATAATAGGTGCGGCTCTTTAGGTACTGCGCCACATCGCCCACGCTCGTAAGCGCGGCCATGTCCCGAAAATTTTGTTCCTCCAGACAGCGCCCGTACTTGGCGCGTGCCTTGGCCATTATGGCATTGGATGCCATGCCTGTCAGCAAGACGGACACCTCCTTGTCTGTTTAATACAATCTAATCTATCGGCCGAGTGTGCTGTCGACAATTCTATTGAGCCACTCCTCGCGGCCGGCGTCAAACTGCTTATGCAGTTTTTTCATGCCGTCATCAAGGTATGCATCCCCGTCAGATGCCTCATCGGCCGCGGCCTTGGCCTCGCTCTCAATCTGTGCAATGCGGCTTTCGGCGCGTTTGGCATATTCCTTGCGCAGACGAGCCTCGTTATCGGCAATGGTCTGCTTGGCATCGGCTTTGTACCCTTCGGCACGGCGGGTCAGTTCCTGCGCGCGCTCGTCATATTCGATGACCTGCAACAACAGTTTCTCAACGCCGGTGTGCTGTGCGGCTGTACCTCTGTCAATTCGGTTGTCGTTATTCACGGTTAAGCCACCTCCGTATATATATATCTTACCAATAATTGTAATACAAACGCCCAAAATTTCAAGAGTAATTATTAACAAAATCCATCGACCATCAGCATATATTTACATATATTTTTTCGGCAAATCATGCAATCTTTGCTCTTTACATATAATATGTGTATAATTCAGCACGGTCAGTGTAATATATTTTAGAGTAAAAGTTAATTATCGGCGGTGTTTTTATGCAGGATATTGTGGTGCTCGGTGATGTGGAAATAATATACCCCGACTTAAGGCGCGCAGTCAGGCGCTACGGCATTGATTTGTTCGAGAGTCATTACTCCGACGGCGCCCTCAATGTGCGCATGCTGGACAGCGGGTATGCGTCGGTCATACCCCATGGGTGCACCGTCATAGTCGACTCGGCAGACAGCGCGTCACTGCACAGCCTCAGCGGGCGGGATGTATCGGTGATAACCTGCGGCACGGCCGCCAGCGACACTCTCAGCCTGTCCAGTTCGTCGCCCCGCTCGGCGGCCGTCAGTCTGCAAAGGTCGCTGGTCACAGCCGATGGCACTGTTGAGCCGTGCGAAATTCCCATAACACTCACGCGCAAGATTAACCGAAGCAGTCTGCTCACGGCGTGCGCATTGCTTTTGCTGTTGGGCATCGACTGCTCAGACGGTTACATGATGTGACGCGGCCGACGCGCCGGCAGGGTCATGCGGAAAATTCCGTGTGACCCTTTTTTAGTTTTACGGCCAAAATTCGGCCGTTTTTATGCAAAAACCGTTGTGTTTCGGCGCAAAAAGTGGTATAATACATGTTAATTGTCTTGTGCAAATAACCGGGAGGTGTAAATGATGATAATTCTCGGCGCCGCAGGCGTTTCAATGGGATTTGACGGCGACGATTTATTTAACAGCATCTCCTTTGATATTCAGGAAGGACAAAAAATCGGCCTCATCGGTACAAACGGCTGTGGAAAGACCACCCTTTTCAACCTGATAACCGGCCGGCTGTCCCCTGACGAAGGCGGTTTTACCCGCATTAAAGGGCTTAAAATCGGCTATATGCAGCAGATTGTCAGCAGTTCATCAGAGCAGACGGCCTACGACGCAGTGCTTGAGGTTTTCAGCGAGGTCATGGCTGTCGAGAGGGAACTGAACGGACTGACGGCCACGCTTGAAAGCGACCACAGCGATGACGCCATCGCCCGCCATGCCGAACTGCAGCGGCGGTTTGAGATGCTCGACGGGCTCACCTACCGCGCGCGGGCGCGTTCTTCACTGCTCGGTCTCGGCTTTACCGAACAGCAGATTGCCCTGCCGCTCTCATCGCTCAGCGGCGGTCAACTGTCCAAGTTGTCGTTGGCGCGTCTTTTGCTGTCGGGAGCCGAACTGTTACTGCTCGACGAGCCGACCAACCATCTCGACATTCAGTCGGTCGAGTGGCTCGAAAACTACCTGCGCTCTTATCGCGGCGCGGCGCTCATCATTTCGCACGACCGCTACTTTTTGGACGCGGTGACCACGCGCACATTTGAGATTGAGCACCGCCGCCTGACGGCATATGACGGCAACTACACCGTCTATATGCAAAAGAAGGCGGCCGCGCGCGAGGCCGAGCGCCGCCACTATGAAAATACTATGAAAGAGGTTGGACGCATCGAGGGCATCATCGCCCAACAGCGTCAGTGGAACCGCGAAAAGAACATCAAAACTGCCGAGGCAAAGCAAAAGGAAATTGACCGTCTGACCAAGGATTTGGTCAAGCCGGACAGCGACGATAAGCGGCTTCGGTTTGCATTTACGGCGGCTGAGGTGAGCGGCAACGATGTGCTTACCGCCGTCGGCCTTGAAAAGGGATACGGCGAGCACCTGCTGTATAGCGGCGTCGACCTGACCGTTCACCGCGGCGAGCGGATATTTCTGCTCGGAGATAACGGCTGCGGCAAGACAACACTGCTGCGGCAACTGCTGGCGTGCGGTCGCGGCATACGGCTGGGCGCCGGCGTCAAAATCGGCTACTTTGACCAAACTCAGCAGACCCTATGTGATGCCAACACCGCGCTTGACGAGGTTTGGAACGCCTACCCCGCCAAGACCGAAACCGATATACGCTCGGCGCTGGCCGCCTTTCTCTTTACCGGCGATGCCGTTTACAAAAAGATTGGCGAGATGTCCGGCGGCGAGCGGGCGCGTGTCGCCCTGCTTAAACTGATGCTCTCGCGCTCAAACTTGCTGCTGCTCGATGAGCCGACCAACCACCTTGATGTGTTCTCTCGTCAGGCCCTTGAAGACGCCCTCAACGACTACGGCGGCACCCTGCTCATCGTGTCGCACGACCGGCGGTTTATAGACCGGCTGGCAACCAAAATTTGGCACATGCAGGACGGCGGCGTACAGCAGTACGACGGCAACTATACCTTTTTTGCCGAGCACCGTCAGTCCGCGGCGGCTGTCGAGTCTCAGCCGGTGCGCAAAATGGGTGCCGGTGGCCGCGACTACCAAAACCGCAAGGAACAGCAGGCCCGTTTGCGCCGTGCGCGCAGTCGCGTGGCGGCCATTGAACAGCAGTCGGGCGACATCGACCTGCGCATAAATGAACTGAACCAACAACTCTCATCACCCGAAACGGCCACCGACTATCAGGCTGTTGCCCGGTTGAGCGAGCAGATTGACCTGCTCAACCGACAGCAATCCCAACTGACCGATGAGTGGGAACGGCTGATGAGCGAGCTTGAACAACTTGAAACAACCTAACAGTAAGGCAGGTGACCGACATAAACAGAACAGTTCTCACGGTGACCCTTTTTTTGTGTATATTGCTCTGCTCATGCGGTGCACAGCCGACCTATTTGCAGGGCTTTGCAATGGACACGGCGGTCAACATTACCGTCTACGGCGACGGCGACCTCGCAGGCGAGGTGCTCAGAGAGATTACCTCACTTGAAAATGACATCTCGTGGAGCGTGGCGTCGTCTGAAGTCAGCGCCCTAAACGCGGCCGACGGTAAGGCGGTAGACGCGCCGGTTACGGCCGATATTCTAACCCGCATTATGCCGCTGTGCGAGGCGACCGACTGGCGGCTCAGCCCATTCATGCGGCCGCTGTGCGCGCTGTGGAGCGATGCGCTTGAGAGCGGCACACTGCCCGAGAGCGGCAGTATATCCGATGCCGTGCGGCAGAGCGACTGCCGCAGTGCCGATATTGTTGGGAGCAGTGTGCGGCTGCCCTCCGGCAAGCAACTCGACCTCGGCGCATTCGGCAAGGGGTACGCCTGCGACAAGGCCGCCGCGCTGGTCGGTGATAGGGCCGCAGTCATTGCCGTCGGCGGCTCGGTCGCGCTGTGCGGCTCCATCGGGCGCGACTGGTCGGTTGCCATAGCGGTGCCGGGCGACACATCAAGCCAACTGGGCACCCTCAGCCTGACCGGCGGCTGTTTTATCTCCACATCGGGCAGTCGGGAGCGATATACCGATATAGACGGCAAAAGTTACCACCACATTATCGACCCCGCCACCGGCTATCCGGCCGACAGCGATATACTCAGCGTCACTGTCGTGTGCGACAACGGCCTTATTTCAGATGCGCTGGCCACCGCCGCCTTTATCGTCGGCGTACACGGCTCGTCTGAACTGCTGTCGACATACAACGCCGATGCTGTATTTGTAATGCAGGACGGCGGCGTCATTGTCACCGACCGACTTAAGGGCCGCTTTAAACTGACCGACAGCCGTTATCATTTGAACGAGGCGGCGTCATGAACAAACTTTTTCGGCGCGCAGACGCGCTTATCCTGCTGGCAGTGGTCTTGCTGACCGCCGTTGCCGCCCTCATTTTGCCGCGCGGCCGCGGTGACAGAGTGATTATATCGGCCGACGGGCAAACGGTGGCGTCATACAGCCTCAACGAGCAGGCCGAACTGACAGTCAACGGCGTCAATATCATAATTTGCGACGGAGCGGCGTACATATCGTCATCCGACTGCGCCACCGAACAGTGCGTGCGAAGCGGCAAAATCAGCCGCGCCGGTCAGAGCATCGTGTGCCTGCCCAATCGCGTCAGCGTATGTATTGACGGCGCTCAAAAACCGACCACAGACGGGGTGACATACTGATGAAAAGCAAAGCAAAACGCGCGGCGGTGCTCGGACTGCTTGCGGCATCGGCGGCTGTAATATCGGTGGTCGAGAGCATGCTGCCGGCGCTGTCATTCATGCCGCCGGGATTCAAACTCGGCCTATCCAACATTATCACCGCCTACTGCGCCGTCAGTCTGTCACTGCCGAGCGCGATATTCATAGTTTTTTTCAAATCGCTCATAACACTGCTCTTTCGCGGTGGAATGTCAGCGGCAATGGGACTCGCCGGAGGTGTCCTTTCGGCGGCGGTCATGCACCTTATATCGCGCTCCAAACGCGTTGGTATTTTCGGCGTAAGTATGGCCGGAGGGGTTGTGCACAACATCGCGCAAGTGATTGTGGCGCTCGGCCTCATCGGGCAGGCCGCTCTGTTTTATCTGCCGGTGCTCATACCGCTCGGTGCGGTGTGCGGAGCGGCCACAGCGCTGTTGTTGCGGCTGGCCGCCCCGCAAATAGATAAATTATTCAGCGGAGGTAAACCGTGATGTCAAAGAATATAACCAAAATTTTGCACCCGGCCGCGAGTCTGCGCAGCGGCGCAAAGGTGCCCCATCACAAAAACACGGCCGAGGCCGACAGCATTGTGATGCCGCCGCCCAAAGAGGTAAAAATCGCCATGCTTCAGCATATCGGTGCACCGTGTGTGCCGACTGTCAAGGTGGGCGACAGCGTGTGCGTCGGCCAACTCATCGGCGACAGCGACCGCCCCGTTTCGGCGCCCATTCACTCGTCGGTGTCGGGCACCGTCACCGCAATCACCAAGATGGAACTGGCCAACGGCGAGATGTGCGACGCCGTCGTAATCGCTTCCGACGGCCTGATGACGCCGTGCGAGAGCATTGCACCGCCGACAGTCGAGACGCGCGAGCAACTGGTCGCCGCTGTTCGCGCAAGCGGTCTGGTTGGTCTCGGCGGCGCCGGCTTTCCCGCGTCGGTCAAGTTATCGACCACCGCCGATATTGACACGCTCATCATCAACGGCGCCGAGTGTGAGCCTTACATTACGGCCGACTACCGCGAATGTATCGAGAACTACGCCGATGTCATGGAGGGTGTATATACCGTCGGCCGTCTGCTGGGTGTCAAGCGGGTGATAATCTGCATCGAAAGCAACAAGCCGCGCGCCTTGGCCCTTCTGGCCGCCATCGCCGCGCAGGACGACAGCCACGGCGACATGTGTAAGGTAATGAAACTGCCATCGCGCTATCCGCAGGGCGCAGAAAAAACCATCATATATTCGGCCACCGGCCGTACCGTACCGGCGGGCAAACTGCCGTCGGATGTCGGATGCGTTGTGATGAACATAACCAGCATATCCTTCCTGATGAGATATCTGCGCACCGGCATGCCGCTGACCACCAAGCGCATCACCGTTGACGGCACTGCCGTCGGCAAACCGTGCAACCTCATCGTGCCCATCGGCACGCCCCTGACCGAAGTGCTCAACTTTTGCCAAGCCGGCCAAGCAAGCGAGGTGCTTATGGGCGGCCCGATGATGGGCATAGATGTGTGCGACCGCACCACCTCGGTGCTTAAGCAAACCAACGCTGTGCTGGCCTTTACCGAGCCTATGCTCAGCGCGCCGTCGACTGCCTGCATACGCTGTTCGCGGTGCATCAGTCACTGCCCGATGCATCTCATGCCGGTCGCGGTCGAGCAGGCGCTCAAAACGGGCGACGACAGCCGACTGCAAAAACTTGGAGTTATGATCTGCATGGAATGTGGCTGCTGTTCATTCGGCTGTCCGGCCCACCGGCCGCTGACCCAGTCTATGAAACTGGCCAAACAGAAAGTGAGGAATATGAAATGACCGCACCGGTTTTATCTCCGTCACCCCACCTGCACAGCGGTGCATCGACCCGCCGCATAATGCTTGATGTTATCATCGCGCTGTGTCCCGCCGCCATTGCGTCGGTCATCATATTCGGCTGGCGCAGTGCACTGCTCATAGCCGTGTGCGTCGCCGCCGCTGTCGCCGGCGAGTACATATGCCGCCGCATTATGAAGCGTCCCAACACCTGCGGTGATTTGTCGGCCGTAGTGACCGGACTGCTGCTGGCGCTCAATCTGCCGGTAACACTGCCTGTATGGATGGCGGCGCTCGGCAGTGTCGTTGCCATCGTCGTTGTCAAGCAGTTTTTCGGCGGCATCGGCCAGAACTTTGCCAATCCGGCCATCACGGCACGAATTGTGCTTATGCTCTCCTTTACCTCATACATGACCGCATGGGTCAGCCCGTCGGTGCTCGGTGACGCCGTCACCTCGGCCTCGCCCCTCGGCGGCGCAGAGGTCTCCACGCGCAACCTGCTGCTCGGTCTGCACGCCGGCTGTCTGGGCGAAACATGTGCCCTTGCACTGCTGGCCGGCGGCATCTATCTGTCGGTTCGCCGCGTCATCAATCCGCTGGTGCCGCTAACCTTTATCGGCACCACCGCGCTCATGATGTGGGCGTTTGGCGGCGACCCGCTGTACCACATACTGACCGGCGGTCTGTTGCTCGGCGCCATATTCATGGCCACCGATTACGCCACGACGCCGTCAACTCTGCTCGGCCGCGTGATATTTGCCGCCGGATGCGGCATCATCACGGCGCTCATCCGCCAATTCGGCTCACTGCCCGAGGGCGTGTCCTTCTCGATTTTGCTGATGAACATTATCACACCGCTCATCGACCGCGCAGTCATCACCCGCCCCTTTGGCAGTAAGGAGGCAAAACGATGAAAGAAATTATCAAAGTTTCCGCTACCCTCGCGGCCATATGCGCGGCGGTTACGCTGGCGGTGGCCGGCGCCAATCTGCTGACGGCCGACAAAATTGCGCAGTCCGAGCAAAAGGCCATTACCGACTCGCTGGGCGAGGTGCTGCCGTGCGACAGTTACGACAGCGTCAGCGACAACTGCTACAAGGCGGCTGACAAGGGCTACATATTCATAACCGCGGCCAACGGCTATGGGGGAGAGGTCAGCGTAATGACTGCCATCGCCCCCGACGGCAAGATAATTGCTGTCAAGGTACTTAGTTGCAGCGATGAGACGCCTGGCCTCGGTCAAAACTCACAAAAGGCGGCCTTCACCGACCAGTACAAAGGTCAGTCGGGCTCTCTTGAAGTGGTTAAAAGCGGCGCCGCCGACGGGCAAATCAACGCCATCACCAGCGCCACCATCACTTCCCGCGCCGTAACAGCCGCCGTCAATGAAGCACTGGCACAGTTTGACTCAATTGCAAAGGAGGCAGTGAAATGAGCGACAATTTAAAGATACTCAAACGCGGCATAATTGATGAAAACCCCGCCCTGCGACTGGTGCTGGGCACCTGCCCGACGCTGGCCGTCACCACATCGGCCATCAACGGACTGGGCATGGGGCTGGCCGCTACATTTGTACTGCTCGGCTCAAATATCGTGGTATCTCTGCTTCGCAATGTCATTCCGAACAAGGTGCGCATACCGGCCTACATCACCATTATCGCCGGCTTTGTGACCGTCGTGCAGATGCTGGTCAAGGCATTTCTGCCCGCCATTGACAGCGCGCTGGGCATTTATCTGCCGCTGATAGTGGTCAACTGCATAATTCTGGCGCGCGCCGAGATGTTCGCCGGCAAGAACCGCGTCCTTCCGTCTGTATTCGACGCCCTCGGTATGGGCATCGGCTTTACAGCCGCACTGCTGCTGATGGGCATGATACGCGAACTGCTGGGAGCCGGCACTTTGTTCGGCATCACCGTGACCGCCAATTTCATCGCCCCGATGACCCTCATGCTCCTGCCGCCCGGAGGTTTCTTCATCTTCGGCGTGCTGATAGCACTGGCCAACAAGTTATCGGTGAAAAAGGGCAAACAGCCGGTCAATAAACTGGGTTGCTCAGGCGACTGCGCCTCCTGCCCGACTTCATGCGGAGGTGACGCACAATGAAAGAAATGCTCGCTATACTGTTTCTGGCCATACTGACCAACAACTTTGTGCTTGTCAAGTTCCTCGGCATATGCCCCTTCCTCGGCGTGTCCAAGAAACTCGGCACCGCTGTGTCAATGGCCGCGGCCGTCACACTTGTAATGGTGATGGCCACCGCGGCAACATGGCCCATCTACTACTATCTGCTGGCGCCAAACGGCCTTGATTACATGCAAACCATCGTGTTCATACTGGTCATTGCCGCGCTCGTTCAACTGCTGGAGGTTGTACTGCACCGCTATTCATCGGCCCTTTACAGCGCGCTGGGCATTTACCTGCCTCTCATCACCACCAACTGCGCCGTGCTGGGCGTCACTGTGCTCAACATCACTGACAACTACACCTTCGGTGCCGCCATCGTAAATTCGCTCGGCGCAGGCATCGGTTTCTTGCTGGCAATGGTGTTGTTCGCCGGCGTACGTTCACGGCTCGAGGCGTGCGATGTGCCGTCCTCTCTGCAAGGTCTGCCTATAACCCTCATTGCCGCGTCGATAGTTGCCATGTCGTTTTTGGGACTGGGCGGCGTGGTCGAGAATATATTCGCATAAAAGGAGGCCGACCGAATGGAAATTCTTACACCCGTAATCATAACCGCCGCGATTGGCCTGCTGGCCGGCATACTGCTGGCCGCCGCCGCCAAATTTTTGGCCGTGCCGGTCGATGAGAAACAGACTGAGATAAGGGAGCTTCTGCCCGGCGCCAACTGCGGTGGATGCGGCTACTCGGGCTGTGACGGATATGCCGCGGCAGTCGCATCGGGCGAGGCCGCGCCCAATCTTTGTTCGCCCGGAGGTGCCGACACAGCCAAGGCTATTGCGGCCGCTATCGGTGCCGAGTGCGGCGACATGGTACCAAATGTGGCGGTGGTGTCGTGCCACGGCCGCAATTCAAAGGTGCGCGGCAGTTACAACGGCGCCGCATCGTGCGCCGCCGCAGCCAATCTGAATGGCGGCCCCAATGCCTGCCGATACGGCTGTCTCGGATTTGGCGACTGCGCCGCTGTGTGCGATAACGGCGCAATCACCGTTACCGACGGCGTCGCCGCCGTTGACCCTGCAATGTGCCTCGGCTGCGGCAAATGTGCCGCCGTGTGTCCGAGACACCTCATCGCCATGGCGCCGCTCGGCGCGCCGGCCGTCCTGTGCCGCAACAGCGACAAAGCCCCTGCCACCCGCGCGGTGTGCACCGACGGTTGTCTGGGCTGTGGCAAGTGCGTGCGCGTCTGCCCGTCAGAGGCCGTTTCGCTGGTCGGAGGCGTGGCTGTCATCGACTCGGGCAAGTGCACCCACTGCGGCAAATGCGCCGACAACTGCCCGGTCAAATCCATCGCACACCCTTACAACTAACCGTCACCGGTACAAAAAGGCGGCCCTAATAGGCCGCCTTTTTGCACCGTGCGGCATGGCAAAAAAGCCTTGACATCGGCGGTGCATGAAATTATAATTAAAAGACAAATGTTGTGGCTGCGGCCGCATTTTAAGGAGATATTCTGCCAATGACAAAGTTACAAACGGTTGAGGGCTATACGCCCAAACTTTCACTGCGCGACACCCAGTGTGCCATCAAATTTGTCAAAGATACCTTTCAGCGCGAGTTGTCAGAGCGGCTCAATTTACAGCGCATCAGCGCGCCGCTTATCGTTGAGGCCGGCAGCGGTATCAACGACGATTTGAACGGCGTCGAGCGCAAGGTTAGTTTCGATATTCGCGTCACCGGCGGCACGGCTGAGGTGGTTCAGTCGCTGGCTAAATGGAAGCGCACCGCACTCAAGCGCTACGGCTTTGAGCACGGCGAGGGGCTATACACCGATATGAGCGCCATTCGCCGCGATGACGACATGGATAATGACCACTCGGTATATGTTGACCAGTGGGACTGGGAAAAGGTCATTTCGGCCGACGAGCGCACCGTAGAGTATCTGCAGAGCACCGTGAGGAACATTGTCGCCGCCATTTCGGCCGCCAAGTCGGCCGTGCGCGCCGAGTACCCGATGCTTGATGCGCCAGTCGCTGACGAGGTTTACTTTATTACCGCTCAGCAGTTGGAGGATATGTACCCTGACCTGACGCCCAAACAGCGCGAGCGCGCTGTTACCCGCGAGCACCGCGCCGTGTTCATCATGCAAATCGGTGACAAACTGCGCAGCGGCGCGCCGCATGACGGCCGCGCACCCGACTACGACGACTGGCACTTGAACGGCGATTTGCTTTACTGGGACTATGTGCGTGACTGCGCCATCGAGGTGTCCAGCATGGGCATACGGGTGGACGCACAGTCGTTGGCCGCGCAATTGGCGGCCGCCGGTTGCGAGGACAGAATGAAGTACGATTACCACAAGGGCGTCGCTTCGGGCCAATTGCCGCTGACCATCGGCGGCGGTATCGGCCAGTCGCGGCTGTGCATGCTGCTGCTGGAAAAGGCGCACATCGGTGAGGTGCAGGCGTCTGTCTGGCCGCTTAAGATGCGCGAGGAATGTGCCGAGCACGGCATTGTGCTGCTGTAATTATTCATAAAAATTCAAAGGGGCGGCGCCGCTTGGGTGCCGCCCCTTGTTGTCTATTTACAACTGTTTGTTCAAAAATATTTCCTCAGTTACCTGACCGGACTGACAGAAAATGCAAAGTGAATGTCCTTTTCACTCAGGCGGTAGCGCTCGTCAAGGTCGGGCCCGCAACTGGCAGAGCCGACGCCCGAATTGCGGTAGTCGAGCCGCACATGGGTGGCCGTGCTCTCGCCCAATTGGTCGGTATGCGTGGCAGAGTATAACTGTGCGATGCTGTACTTTGACACATTCAGTTCCATCTGGTTCTCGGCTGTCACAGCGATTTTGCCAATTTGAACATACTTGACGCCGGTGTGGGTGCCGTGTTCCTGCGGGCGTACATAGGGCACATATTCGGCGTCGGCGGTTGATGAGTACATACCCATCGGCGCGTGATGGCACATGTCGCAGTAGTTGTCCATCGGGCCGCGTCCAAAGTAGGTGAAGCGGTCGATGTCGCTCGGCATGTCGATTTCAAATCCGAGTCGGGGCAGCCACACGCTGTGGTCATTGACATGGCCGTCGAGCGAGACCTCGGCTGTGCCGTCGGTCAGCACACGAATACGCACAGTGTAGCGGAAAACGGGCATGCGCGATACTCCGGCCAACGCCGCACTGACGGTGATGACGCCACCGTCCACAGTCACGCTGTACACATTTGTGAAGGTGCGGTCAAGATTTTCGCCCTCCCAAATATTGACAAACGCCCACTTAGCCGCCATGCGGCCGTCGTTGTCGGTGACAGCGCGAAATGCGCCCAGCCTGACCGGCGCCGCCAGATGTTCCTGCCCGTCGATGACCATGGAGTCAAAACTGCCGGTTGCCTTATTCAGACGGTAGACGAAGCCGTCGCCCACGGCGTAAATGTAGCGGTCGTCCTGCTTGAGCGTCGCCTCGGTGGCGGCGGGCGGGTCGTTCACGACGGGGCAGTCGAGCGGCTGCTGCAGCGTGCCTAATTGCTCGCCGTCGCGCACCATGGTCAGGTTGATGAATGCGCCCAGTTTGCAACTGTCGGGCAGGCCAAGTTCGATAGGCACGCTTACGGTTGAATGAGGCGCGGCGGCCGCCTGAATGTGACGGCGGTCGGTTGTTTTACCGTCCACGCTGACGGTGCAAATGAAGTCAAATCGGTTGAGGTCGGTAAAGTCGCACCGATTCTCTATGATGAGGTTTTCGCCTGCTACAGAAAATCTAAACGGAGCATATGCCGTCTTGACGGCCATTGTGCCCGATTTGAAGGAGCGGTCGGCAAACACCAGTCCGTCACAGCAGAAGTTGCTGTCGTGAGTCATTTCGTTCCAATCGCCGCCGTAGCGCTGAACGCCGTTTTCGATGACGACATGGTCGGCCCACTCCCAAATACAGCCGCCGATGATGGACGGATGGCTGTAAAAAGCCTCGACATAGTCGTGCACATCACCCGGGCCGAGCCCCATCGCGTGGGAATATTCGCACAGAAAAATCGGCTGTGAAATGCGCTCGGGGTGCGCGGCCCAATCCATCAAGTCGGCTATCGGTGAGTACATGCGCGAGTAGAAGTCACTGCGCCGGCAGTTCTCCAACGCACCGGCGTAGCGCTCGGCGGTGTAGCGGGCTTTGTCCTCGGCCTGCTCAACGCCTTGGCCCAGTCGTTTGGCGGTATCAAGCGCCTGCTCGGCGTCTTTCATGCGAATGTACCACATCTCCTCGGCGCGCGCCGAATCCTCGCAGTGAATCAGCCGAGTGCTGTCGTGCGCGCGCAGCCACTCTATCATGGCCACATGGTTAGGCCCGTGGCCCGACTCATTGCCGGTTGACCACGCGATGACGCACGAATAGTTCTTGTCACGCTCAAAGGCGCGTTCCATGCGGCTGATGAAGGCATCATGCCACATCGGGTCTGTGCACGGCCATGCCGGGTCGTCCACATCAAATTCGTAGTCGACATTTGCCTTTCGGCGCAGTGCGCCGTGGGTTTCAATGTCGGTTTCGAGAATGACATAAAGCCCCAGTCGGTCGCACATCTCAAGAAATTTCGGCGTAGGCGGATAGTGAGAGGTTCGCACAGTGTTTATGTTGAGCGATTTGATGAGTTTCAAATCGCGCAGTATCTGACCGTCGGTCATGCACCAACCGCCGTTGGGGTCGGTGTCGTGGTGGTTGATGCCCTTGAGTTTGACGGGACTGCCGTTGATGAGCAGTTCTCGGCTGTCAGAGAGGGCGACGGTGCGCAGACCGACCGTTTGCTCGATAATCTCGCCCGCGCACTCCAATTTGAGGGTGTATAGGTACGGGTCCTCGCTGTTCCACAAATGGGGATTGCTGACGGTGAAGTGAGCGTGCGCGCCGTCGGCGGTACCGATGACGCAGTCACCGTCGGTCAATGTGATGTGCGCGTCGCGGTCGAGTGTAACCTCGACCGATTGGCAGTCGGCCGTCACGCGGAAATCAATCAGGTGTCCCTGCGGGCGTGACAGAATGTATATATCGCGGAATATGCCGTTGTAGCGGAAGCAGTCCTGATCCTCCAGATAACTGCCGCAGCACCATTTGCGCACCTTGATGCGCAGGGTGTTGGCGCCCTCCTTTGCGTAGGGGGTCAAATCAAATTCCGACTGCAAGTGACTGCCGTCGGTGCAACCGACGGGTGAGCCGTTCAAAATAACTTCGGCAAACGAGGCGACACCCTCCATAACCAAGTAATGCTGACGGCCGTCGAGGTGTATATCGACCACTCGCTCGTAGATGCCCATCGGATTTACATTGGGCACAAAGGGCGGGTCGTATGCAAAGGGATAGTTGATGTTGGCGTAGTTAGGATGCTCATAGCCGCGCAGTTGCCAGCAGGACGGCACATCTATTGTGTCCCATTTTTGCGGCTCTGCGGCGCGGTCGCCGTCATCAAAGAAGCAAAAATTCCACTGACCGTTGAGCACGGTGCAGTCGGCTTTGCCGCCCGGTATGTAGTAGCATCTCTGCGGCAGTCGGCCACTGCTGAGGTTGCTCGGGTCCTCGTAAAATCTCATTGTAAATACTCCTTTACTCGAAACTGTGGCAATCGTCCCAGTTGTACTTGGTCAGTTGGCCGGCGTTTTGCAATTCCGGGTAGTTCCACTGCCGCAACGCTTCGTACACGCCGATGGCAATGGAGTTGGACAGATTGAGGCACCTCGCGCCCCCAATCATCGGTATGCGCACGCACCGCTGCTCATGCTCAAACAGCAGTTTTTCGGGCAGTCCGTGGGTCTCGGCGCCGAAGAAAAGGTAGCATCCGTCGGGGTAACTGACCTCGCTGTGAATGTGCGGCGCTTTGGAGGAGAAAAAGTAGTATTCTCCTTTGTTGCGGCTGAAAAAATCGTCTAAATCATCGTAATATGTAATGTCCAGCAGATGCCAGTAGTCCAGCCCCGCCCGCTTTAACTTGCGGTCGTCCACCGTGAAGCCCATCGGCCCGACAAGGTGCAGCCGCGCGCCGGTAGCCGCGCAGGTGCGGGCAACATTTCCGGCGTTTTGCGGTATTTGCGGCTCAACCATAACTATATTAAGCGTCGCCATATCTCTCCTCCTTGTGATAGTGGCGGTATATACTCTCTGCGGCCGGACGGGTCATACCCTCTACAGCCATCAAACTGTCCAAATCGGCCGCCTTGACGGCCGCCAGTGTGCCGAAATGGGTCAGCACGGCCTGTGCTCGCTTGGGGCCGATGCCGTCGATGTCGGTCAGTGACGAGTGAAGCATGGCCTTTGAGCGGCGGGCGCGGTGATATCCGATGGCAAATCGGTGCACCTCGTCCTGAATGGCGGTGATGAGGGTGAACACGCGGCGCGTCGCCTTGATGGCAATTTCGCCGTCGGTGCCGACCAGCGCACGCGTGCGGTGGCGGTCGTCCTTGACCATGCCGAACACCGGCACATCAACCTTGCAACTTGCCACCACCGGCATCACGGCCGACAACTGACCGGCGCCGCCGTCCAGCAGTATCAGGTCGGGCAGTCGGTCGAAGCCCTCTTTGCCCAGTTGATAGTCGGCCAGCCGCCGTGCCAGCACCTCGGCCATGGAGGCGTAATCGTCCTGACCGGTGAAACTGTTGATTTTAAACTTGCGGTAGGCGCTCTTGAAGGGCGCCCCATCCTTGAAAACAACCATGCCGGCCACATTTTCACTGCCGGCCGTGTGCGATATGTCGTAGGCTTCAATGTATTTCGGCGGCCGCCGCAGACCGATAAGTTGAGCCAGTTCATCAAGCGCCGCCGTTTGGGCACCGCTGCGCCCCGTGCCCTCGGATAAATGCAAAAAGGCGTTGTCAGAGCACAGTTTGACAATCTGCGCCTGTTCGCCGCGCTGGGGCAGGGTGATGTGCACTGCCCGTCCGCGCTTGTCGGTCAGCCATTGGGTCAGCAGTTGGCAGTCGTCGCACTCGCCGTCGAGCGCAACGGTGGGCGGCACCTCGCGCCCCAACGAATAGTAGCGGGTGATAAATTCGGCGCGCGCCGCGGCGGCATCGTCCACCGCCGAGGTGATGAAGTGTTCGCGGTCGCACAGCCGTCCGCCGCGGAAGGTGAGCACCTCAAAACAGGCACTGTCGTGCGACATGGCCAGTGCAATAACATCCTGGTCGGCCACTTTGGTGCGCACAACCGTCTGCCGCTCAGCCACCTTGTTGAGTGCGGCTATGCGGTCGCGCAAGCGAGCGGCTCGCTCAAATTCGAGCCGCTCGGACGCCCCGTTCATTCGGTGGGTCAAATCCTCAAGCACCTCACGGCTGCCGTTTTTGAGAAACTGCACCGCCTCGGCCACCGACTGGTCGTATTCGTCCCGGCCGATTTTGCCGGCGCAGGGGGCCGAACACTGGCCTATAAAGTAGTTCAGGCACGGTCGCGTGCCGCGCCGTCCCATTTCACTCGGTCGCTTGGCACAGGTTGCCAGCCCAAAGGCCTTGCACGCCGCCTCGACCGACTCACGCACCACATAAAAGGAATTGTACGGCCCGATGTACTCGGCGCCGTCGTCGGCCGTCTGCTTGACGGCGCGTATGCTCGCCCACGGCGGCGGAGTAACACGGATGTAGTGAAATCCCTTGTCATCCTTGAGGAGTATGTTGTACTTGGGCGAATGCTGCTTTATCAGCGAACATTCGAGGGTAAGCGCCTCAAATTCACTGCTGACCTGAATGTAGTCAAAATCATCAACATTGGCCACCATTTGGCGTACCTTTTCGGTGTGGTGGGTCTGCGAGCCGAAGTACTGGCTGACGCGGTTTTTGAGCGCCTTGGCCTTGCCGATATAGATAATCTTGCCGAAGGCGTCCTTCATGATATACACGCCGGGCAAAAGCGGCAGTTGCATGGCTTTTTTTCTCAGTTTAGCCAGCCGTTGGTCGGGCACGGTGTCCACCTCCGTCGTAAGGGTTTATTTCTTTCGCGCCGCCTTGTTCTGCTGTCGGCACCAGATGCGCATGACCGTCCTGTGCGGCAACAGTTTGCAGGCCAGCGCCTGCAATTTGTTCAAGCCGCCGCAAACCGAAACATCCTTGCCGCGGCGCATATCCTTGAGTGCCGATGTGACCACCTGCTCAGAGGTCAAAAAGCGGCTGTAATAACTGATGGTGTCGTCGCTGACAGCGCGGTCAAAGAACTCGGTGCGCACCCAAAACGGGCAGACGGCCATGGCGTGAACGCGCCCTTTTTGCTCGGTGTTGACAGCACGGGTGAAACTGAGCACATATGACTTGCTCGCGGCGTACACACCGGCGTACGGCACCGGCTGAAAGGCCGATATCGAGCACAACTCATATATTTGACCGCCGTCGGTCATGTAGGGCAGCGCCAGATATGTCACCGCTGTCAGTCCACGGCAGTTGAGGTCGATTATGCCCAATTGCTCATTTAGCGGCAGGCGGTCAAATTCACCGAATTTGCCGTATCCGCTGGCGCACACCAGCGTTTCCACCTTCGGCTTTGCCTCCGCCAGCGCCGCGGCAAAGCGGTCGATGTCGCCGCTGTCGGTCAAATCGAGGGCCAGCACACGCGCCGGCGTTGTCATCTCGCCGGCCAGCGCTGCAAGCCGCTCGGCGCGGCGCGCAATCAGCCAAATCTCGTCGTAATTGCCCGATTTTTCGAGGCGCCGTGCAAACTCGCGCCCCATGCCGGACGATGCTCCGGTGATGATTGCAATGCTCATTCAATCACCCTTGCTTTACAAAATTCTCAATGGGAGCGGTGTCAAGTCCCGACTGCGTAGCAAAGAAGTCGGCCAGCATACGCGCCATTTTCATACAGCCGCCGACCGAGTCACTCTCAAAGTTGAGCGGCATGACGGGGTCGTGAACCGACAGACGGAGCAAAAACCAACTGTCGCCGTCGCTGACGCGAACACCCTCGCGGTTGTCATCGGCAATTTGCCAGCCCTCTATGCCGGCGGCAAACTGCTCCAGTTGCCCGATGACGCGCTCACCGACCGGACGGAAGTCCTCCTCGGTGATGCCGAGGCGCACTTCAAACCGCTCGGCCGGTTCCTTGAGCGCGCCGATGAGTTGGTCGATGGTTCGCCCCTCGCCGCGCAGTTGCGCCAGTTTGATAACAATGCGCGTGATAAGGTAGGCGCCGTCGTCAAGGAAGTAGTTGGAGCGGAATGCGGCGTGGCCGCTGGTTTCTATCGCCAACGGAGCTGTCTGCCCCTCGCCGCACAGCCGCACGGCCTCGTCGATAACATTCTTATATCCGCGGCGGAAGCGGTGATGCTTGCCGCCCAGTTCCTGCTCGATAAATACCTTCAGCCCGCTGGAGGTGATGGAGTCGGTCACGACGGTACCTCCCGGGCAGTCCTCCAGCGCAAGCACCGACGCGAGCGCGACCAATCGGTTGCGGTTAATCTCGGTGCCGTCGCTGCCGACCGCACCTGCGCGGTCGACATCGGTGTCAAATATGATGCCCAAGTCGGCATGCGTGCGCACGGTGGCTTCGCACGCGCACTGCATGGCGTACTCGTTTTCGGGGTTGGGTATGTGATTGGGGAACATGCCGTCGGGCTCAAGGTTGATACTGCCCGTCACATCTGCGCCGAGGGGTGCCAGCACATCGGAGGCATAAAAGCCGCCGGCGCCGTTGCCTGCATCGACGGTCAATTTGAGACCGCTGAGCGGCTGCTGCGCCTCGTCCTTGCCCACTGCGTCGCATATCATTTTGCGCAGATAGGCGGCGTATTCACTCAGGAAGGGGACCGCTGTGATAC
>JAQXHB010000114.1 GCA_029007015.1 Bacillota bacterium
AAAAAAGGCAGGATTTTTTCATCCTGCCTTTTTGTTCTATTACACTAATTCAGCCGTCAAAACAAGCTCATCTGCATGCTGTCAGGCAGGTCGTCGAGTGCTCCCAACTCTGTAAGTGACTCGATAACCGACTTGTTTACGCCGCCGCAGGTTGCCAAATCCTCTCTCGAGCAAATCTCTCCCGAGCGCGCCGCCTCCTCAATGGCAATGGCGGCATTGGCGCCAACACCGGCAATTGAACTGAACGGCAGACGAATCTTGCCGTCCTCTACAATGTACCTCGTGGCTTTGGAGCGGTGAAAATCAACCGGCAGCATTTCAATGCCGCGCGCCATCATTTCGTTGACAATTTGCAGTGCACCCAACTCTCCCTGTTCAAGAGCCGAGGCCGCCTTACCCTTGGCAACGATATCCTTCATTCTGCTGCGCACTGCCTGATGGCCGCCGATTAGCACCTTTGCGTTGAGTTCATCGCCGCGCGCCGAAAAGTAGGCGGCGTAATACTCAATGGGGCGGTAAACCTTGTACCATCCGAGCCGCAGTGTGGATATCATGTACGCCGCAGCATGCGCCTTCGGGAACATGTACTTGATTTTCAAGCACGAGTCGATATACCACTCGGGCACACCGTGATCGCGCATGGCCTGCTTATGCTCGTCGGTCAGCAGTTTGGGCGCCTTACCCTTACGGGTAATTTCCATGATTTTGAAGGCCATCTTAGGCTCGACACCCTTATGCATCAGATAGGTCATAATGCTGTCACGGGTACCGATAACCTCAGAGATGGTGCAGGTGCCGTTTTTAATCAGTTCTTGCGCATTGCCGAGCCAAACATCGGTTCCGTGCGACAGACCGGAAATCTGCAGCAGGTCGGAAAATGTCTTAGGCTGGGTCTCCAGCAACATTCCGCGAACAAATGAGGTGCCCACTTCCGGCAGCGACAGACTGCCCGTCTGCGAGGCAATTTCCTCGGGGTCGCTGGTAAGTGCAAGGTCCTCCTTTTTGATGCCAAGCGCTTCGGTGGAGGTGAACAGACTCATCACCTTTTCGTCGCTCATGGACACACTCATTACCGGTATGCCGGTGTAATCCTCCAAATACCGATAAATGGTCGGCACAACATGGCCCAGTATATCCAGTTTCAGTATGGTATCGTGAATGGCATGGAAATCGAAATGGGTTGTTTTGGTGTCAGAGTCGGTCTTGTTGGCCGGATGCTGTACCGGGCAAAAGTCGTATATCTCGTATTCACGCGGAACAACAACCATGCCTCCGGGATGCTGACCGGTTGTGTTCTTAACACCGGTACAACCGGTTTTGAGGCGCTCTTTTTCGGCGTTGTTGATATTCAGCCCGCGCTCCTCTGCATATTTGAGCGCATAGCCATAGGCCGTTTTTTCAGCCACGGTCGATATTGTGCCGGCCTTAAAGACATTGTCGGTGCCGAATAGTTGCTCGGTAAATTTATGGGCGTTTGACTGATACTCATTGGAAAAGTTTAGGTCGATATCGGGCGTCTTGTCGCCGTCAAAGCCGAGGAATGTTTCAAACGGAATATCGTGGCCGTCGCGGTCCATCTCGGTTCCGCAATCGGGGCAGTTCTTTGGCGGCAGGTCAAAGCCGGAGCCGTATGAGCCGTCCTCAATAAATTCGGCATGTTTGCACTTCGGGCAAACATAGTGCGGCACCAATGGATTAACCTCAGAAATACCGGCCATTGTAGCCACAAAGGAGGAGCCGACCGAACCACGGGAGCCGACCAAATAGCCGTGCTCAACCGAGTCGGCCACCAGTTTTTGCGCGGTAACATACATTATGGAGAAGCCGTTTTTGATGATAGAGTTGAGTTCCTTGTCCAGCCGTTTTTGCACCAAATCAGGCAACGGATCGCCATATATCTCCTTGGCGCGCTTATTTGTAACATCAACAATTATTTCGTCCGACCCGGGAATGGACGGCGGATAATTGCCGAGCGGTATCGGCCGCACATCCTCGACCATGTCGGCTATCTTGTTGGGATTGGTCACCACTATCTCAAATGCCTTTTTCTCACCCAAATAAGCAAAGTCAGAGAGCATCTCCTCGGTGGTTTTGAAGTAGAGCGGCGCCTGCCGGTCGCAGTCATCAAAGCCCTGACTGGCCTGTAAAACAGCGCGGTACTTGGCATCGGTCTTGTCCAGAAAATGAACATCTCCCGTTGCCACAACCGGCTTGTGCAGTTTGTCGGCCAACTTGATAATGGTGCGGTTAATATCGTTTAAATCGTTTTCACTCTTGAGAGTGCCGTTGCGCAGCATAAAGGCGTTGTTGCCGTTTGGCTGAATTTCTAAATAATCATAAAAGGATGCAATGTCGCACAGTTCGCCCCACGGCCGGCCGGCCAGCACCGCCTGATACAGTTCGCCCTGTTCGCACGCACTGCCGATAATAAGGCCCTCGCGCAGTTTCATTATCTCGCTTTTCGGGTATCTCGGCCGACGGTAGAAATAGTCAATATGGGCCTTTGTAACCAGTTTATACAGATTTTTGAGGCCCACCTGATTCTTGACCAAAATTATCATATGGTAGTATTTCTGCTTTTT
>JAQXHB010000115.1 GCA_029007015.1 Bacillota bacterium
ACATATGACAGCAACGGTAATATGACATCCGAGAAGGATGCTCTCGGTCGCACCAATACCTATACATACACCGAGATTAAGAGCGAGTATGTCTGCACACGAGCCAATTATTACGACGGCAGTCATACGGAGTATATCTACGACGACTTGGCACGACTTACAACCGAGAAGCGCTTTGACTCAAACAATCATGAAAGAGATTTCATGTATTATTATGACGGCACAAGCGATACTGTCTCCGATATGAAGATAGACGGTACCGATGTAGCCTATCGTTCTGTTACAAAGGACAGCACCGGTCTGTATGTCGATACCGAAACCGATGCATTCGGCACATTGACTGATAAAAATTATAACTCTCTGAACGGCAGGCTCAATTCGACTACTACACTTGGCGTCACTACAAACTACACCTATGATTCGGCGGAGCGCATATCGCATGTTGCTACCGGCTCATCAAGTGTCGATTATACCTACGCTCCGACTGCCGACACAATATCACACTCGGTTGGCACCGGCAGCGACAGCGTAACCTACACCTTCGCCAAGAATGGCTTCGGCAATGTTACATCGGTCTCGGTCGGAGACTATGTCTTGGCTGAGTATAATTATGCATCAAATAACGGTCTGATGACCGGCACGACCTATGGCAACGGAACTACTGTAACAAAGCAATTTGATGCTGTTGACCGAGTCACCGATGTGTTGTATAATGGAGTCGAGGCATATCACTACGATTACACTGCCAACGGCTCGCTGGGAACTACCGTCGACAGCGTCAACGGCAATGTGTGGCGGTATGAGTATGATCTCAAGAGCGGCCGTTTGGCGCGTGCGGTGTGCAGCACAGGGCTGGAGTTCCGTTACACCTACGACCTGTCGAAGGATCGCCTAACGTCCACAACACGCGTGGATAACGGAGTAACCACCACTGTCAACTATATCTACGATAACTATGACCGTTTGAGCGAGGTTTCTTATTCCGACGGCACGCGTGTGACCTATTCATACGATTTCATAGATCGTCTGTCCGGGTGCACCTTTTACAACGGTACCGACCGCGTGTACGGAGAAACATACTCTTACGAAACGATTCTCGGCTCAGACGGCATAACGACGGAGGAAACCTACCGTGTCAATTCGGTAGCAGTATCGTCCAATGGTTATGATGTCACTTATAGCTACACTTATGACGGCTGGGGCAATATTACTTCAGTCAGCCAAGATGATTCCGTGTTAATTGAGTATGAGTATGATGATCTGTGCCAGCTGATAGGTGCAAACGATTATCAAAACGGACAGTATATTACATACACATACGACAAGGGAGGAAACATAACCTCCAAAACATGGCATGACGATGCCGGCAACAGCTTCTCCCGCAGCTATAGTTATGGCGACGAGTCGTGGGGCGACCTGCTGACCTCTTACGATGGCAAAGCGATCACCTATGACGGTGTGGGCAATATGCTTACTTACGGCACGCGCTCATTCTCTTGGATGATGGGACGCCGTCTGGCGGGTATCACCGATACCGGACTTACTACATCATACAGTTATGATTCCGACGGAGTTCGCACACAGAAAACGGTCAACGGCGTTGTCACCGATTATATTCTGGACGGCGGTCAGGTTGTTGGCGAAAAGAGCGGCAGCAATTATATATCGTATGAGTATGACGCCGCCGGCAAACTTGTTGCGATGGTGTATAACGGCACAAAGTATTACTATGTGACCAATGCAATGGGCGATGTTTTAGGGCTCATGAACACATCGGGCGACATGGTTGTAAATTACCGTTACGACCCGTACGGTCAGGTTTTATCTGTAAACGGCTCGATG
>JAQXHB010000116.1 GCA_029007015.1 Bacillota bacterium
CGAGCGTCACATCGAACACGGCATGGACAGACTGATGGCCAACCGCACCACATTTGTTATCGCCCACCGTCTGTCGACTGTGCGCAACGCCGACGCCATCATGGTGCTTGAAAACGGCGAAATACTTGAGCGCGGCTCTCATGAACAACTGCTTGAGATGCACGGGCGGTACTACGAACTGTACACCGGAAAGCGCGAACTCGACTGATATAAAACAGGGCCTCACCTCTGCGGTGAAGCCCTGCTTTGGCCTGTGCGGCGGCAATTTATAATTTCGGGCACGCGTGGGACACTAATTCATGTGATAATCGGCGCGCCGCAAATGCCGATTGACTTTGTCGAATGTAACTGGTATCATTAAATCGTGTAGTTCTGTACTTTTTTGAGGAGGCAAACAACATGTCAACGCCTATTCTATATATAGTCATACCCTGCTACAACGAGGAGGAGGTTTTGCCCATCACATCGGGGCAGTTTCTGGCTCAACTGTGCCACCTGATTGACGCCGGCAAAATCAGCGATGACAGCCGCGTCATGTTTGTCAACGACGGCAGCCGCGACAAAACATGGGAAATCATCTGCCGTCTGGCAGATGAGGACAAGCACTTTATCGGCATCTCGCAGAGCCGCAACCGCGGCCATCAAAATGCCGTTCTGGCCGGCCTCATGGAGGCCAAGCAGTTCTGCGATATCACCGTCTCCATCGACTGCGACGGACAGGACGACATATCGGTTATCGAGCAGATGGTCGATGAGTACGCCGGCGGCTGTGAAATTGTCTACGGCGTGCGCTCAAAGCGCGAGACCGACACATTCTTTAAGCGGTTCACAGCCGAAAGTTTTTACCGCATAATGAACAAAATGGGCTGTGAAGTGGTATTCAACCACGCCGATTACCGCCTCATCTCCACCCGTGCGCTCAACGAACTGGCCAACTTCCGCGAAGTCAATATATTCCTGCGCGGCATGGTGCCGCTGGTCGGTTTCAAGAGCACCAGCGTCTATTATGAGCGGCACGAGCGGCAGGCCGGCCGTTCACACTACCCGCTCTCGAAGATGATTGGTCTGGCGGTCGACGGCATCACCAGTTTGAGCATCAAGCCGATACGCATGATAACCGCGCTGGGCATCATCGTTTCTCTGCTGAGCGTTGTCGGCATCATCTGGGCAATCACAGCACACTTTCTCGGTCTGACCGCGGCCGGTTGGTCGAGCATCATCTGCGTTGTCTGCTTTTTGTCAGGCATACAACTTATCAGTCTGGGTGTTATCGGGGAATATGTCGGCAAAACATACATGGAGACCAAGGCGCGTCCGCGCTACATCATCAGCGACAGGACATATGAAAGCAAGAAATAAGCTGCGGCGCCGCGCGGCTTATACGGCAACCTAAGATTGTTTCATACACAAAAACAGGTTTCACCCAATGCTAACGCCGTATAAGAAAGTAATTTGAAGACACATCAAAATTATACTTTATGGGCGTTGCAAAAGCGAAAAGACAGCGTAGAGGGCAGAAATGCTTTTTACGCTGTCTTTCTTTATGTGAAAACAAAATCTCACATTCGTAAAAAGTGTTATTTCTGTTGACGTAATTGTAATTATGTGTTATTATGTGCATATATAAGGAGGTAATTGCAAATGTTTGCAAAAGAGCGGCAAGATAAAATCTATGAAATAGTCAAGAACAACGGTGCTGTCACAACTCCGG